>JAIOQL010000065.1 GCA_021413405.1 Leptospira sp. | reverse complement strand
AAAGCAACCGTAGTGACAGAGGTCAATGTGGCGTAGCCCGAGCCGACGCTCGTCGGCGTAGCGGATCGCACGGTGTTAGCTGTAGTGCCATGCCGAATTGAATAGATTTATTTAATCGCTAATTCCTGTTTTTTTAACGGTAAACGTATATCGCCAACGAACACATACTTAATTTTACCATTGTTCATCATTTTATGAATAGATTGTCGTGTTCTTTTTAATCTTTTTGCCATTTCGTCTACGCTGACAAGTTCTGCTGCAACGACAGAATTGGAATCTTTCCTGGCTTTGAAGGCTGCCACAGTGGAATTAATATGGTTTTGAGATTTAATGTTATAAAATCCATCCTTACAAACTTTGCAAAAATGTCCTGTTAATCCTGTTATCTTTACAGATCCGTAATCTTTTACATGGTAGTTTTCTGCTATATTTGATTTTAAAACCATGCTACTTTTTGAACCACATGAAGGGCAATCGACCCACTTTTTCTCTTTCATAATTCTACCTCACTTTTGAACGAAATTATGAGAAGTCATTGACTTATAAAAATCATCGTTTTCAAGCACTAAAATTTCATTCAGAATATCTTCTTCCAAAAAAGAGAAATCCTGAACGGCTGTTTTTAAAGCTGATTTTGTAATCGAATATCTGTTTTCGCGAATCAATTTTTTTATTCGATTTAAAGTGTAATGACAAACTTTCTTCTCCATCCATTAGACAAAAAATTATAACGGTGACGATGTCAACTATATAAAAATGGATATTTTTTCGAAGCAATGTCTATTTATGCCATAGGAATAATCCCGAATGGCAAGTTTAAGAAGAGCTTTATCGGTGGCATGGCATTGCAGCTAACGTGCCCCGAAGATGCGACGTTGACCGGCCCACCTGAGCGAAGCGAAGGCTTGGGACTGGCACGAGATTGCGGAAGCAATCGTAGTGACAGAGGTCAATGTGGCGTAGCCCGAGCCGACGCTCGTCGGCGTAGCGCATGCTTCGGTGTTAGCCGATGGTTTGCCCTGTCTTCTTAAAGGTGATATTCGAAACTATGTAGACCAAAAAATAAAATACAGAGCTCATTAAAACTAATGCGGAGAAAGCTATGGAGCGAATATATGCTTCTGGTTTTTCGGAAGGATTCGGAATAATTGTAACTATAGCGTTCCCGTTTTGAAGATGGGAAAAAGCAATGTGGTAAAGGATTCCATTTTCAATTAATTGAAAATCACCATTTTTGACTGAATACAGCTTCACTTTCTGGGAAATTTCATGCAATGAAGATTCCGTTATTTTCATCCCGGTGTGATAGTCTTTGAAACATTTGCTTGGATCAACTTGACCATTCATTTCATTTATGCAAATACGACCTGATGATTTATTTACATTCTTAGACCTAGCTAAAACGACTCCCGCATTAGAAAGAATTACGGTAAAGAAACCTAGGTGTTCAGTGTTACTGATAATGGTTTCAAGATCTTCCGCATTTGTCTTATAATTTTCCAAAAGAATTCTTGTTTTGTTGTTAAAATTCATTACTAGTGAATATTCCCTGATAGCAATATTTGCGAAAGAGAAAGTTTCTATAATGAAATAGAATGCAATTAGGGAGAAAGCAAAAA
>JAIOQL010000519.1 GCA_021413405.1 Leptospira sp. | reverse complement strand
GAGGATAGCACTTGTTCCAATTACAGTTTGAAGGATTGCTCCCAAATTATATATGAGAGGGTTTTGGATAAAAATAACCAGGTTGTGAAGTATCAAAATCCCTGAATAACCAAGGAAAACGAAATAACCCCATTTTTCGACGGAGAAGAGTCCGAGACCCACTATGACCGGTGCGAATAAAAGAACTATCTGTAACGGCTTCAGATTGGAAAATACGAGAACCGGAAAAGCGAAATGAATCCTTAGCTGGTAAGATATTATGAAGTAATTTATCACCGGTAGAAGCAGAAAAAGTGAACCGAATAAAATAAGTATTTTTGGGCGGGACACCCGCCTGCGTTTTTGAAATTTTTTTTCGTCCATGGGCCTTTTTTTTTGTCTCCGTCCTGAATACTGTCAAGAAATTAATGTAAAAGTTTTCGCGTTAAAGTCAATAGTTTACTTAAACGCGTAATTCGCGCAATTTTTTTCCTCTCACTTTGGTTCTTCCTGAAAGTTTTTTACCTGTTATGAGCGGGGGGAATATTCATGAAAATTATTGTACTGATCGTTTTATGTTGTGCCGGTTGCAAAAAACCAAAGGATCCATATCTTTTTTCAATCCCTGACAAAAACAAACCGGTTTTGCTGAGTTATGGTGAAAAACCGGATTCGCCAATGTCATCATTTTCAGATAAGGATACCTGGGGACCGGTTTTAACTGAAGTGGATTCCAGGATCTGTCTTGGTTCAATTGGTCAGAATTTCAAAGCAAGGGAATGGGGACCCTATTTTGGAGCCTGCTTTGAAAAATCGGATGATTCTAAATCACTTCTGACTGATTCAATTTCAATTTTGAATTCGAAGGATCTACCCAAGATTCGCCCTGAAGGGAACCTGCTTCTCCGGAATAATCCGGTGCACCTCGACTTTGAAACGGCCAGGGAGATCGAAAATGGGATAGAAGACTCCGGAAAGAAGAGATTTTTCATCGGTGACCCTGTTTTATTTGCATATTTTTCAAAAAAACCATATTTCGTTCATGAGGATTCATTTAGTACGATAGGCGATACAGCCAAACATATAGAGACCAGCTTTGCTGCTTATTATTTTTCATTTGTTGTTCTTAACGGAAAAGTTCGGCTGATTTTTCCACCGGGAAATCTTGAAACTTCTGTTACGGATATTCGTTACCTTGTCCTTGATTTAAGCGGAGCAGAAATAGTGTCACAGTTCGAATCGTTTCTGGATGAAATCGAAAATAAAAACAGGGAATTTAGCGAGGAATGCTCAATCGGCAAAATTCGTTTAACTGAAATATTAAATGAAAGCTCATCTCCAACAGGACGTTTCCTTGAATTCAGGAATGAATCGACGGATCACTCTACTTGTCTTAAAAATGTGCTTCTAAGCTCTTCCAAAGATTCTTATCCTGCTTATTTTACGTCCGGATTTATTTTTCCCGGTGCAACAAAACTGATTGTAGATTCCGGATCGAGACTACCAGGGACAATTGTAAAGAATCTTAAATGGACGGAACTGAAAGCCAGGTCAAAAATTCGGATTCTGAATCTCCAGAACGAAGAGGAGTGGATTCTCCCAGATTCCTTAATTTTCAAATCCGGAAACGTATTTTTTAGTCTGAAGAAAAATCCGGATTCAGGATGTTCTATGTCCTCGATTCTCTATTCTACCGGACTTGCGATATGCGCCGATCCTGGGATAGATCTTTCTGCTGAATCAATTCTTACTGGATCGGTCTGCCCATCCGAAAAATTCAGTCTCACTGAGTTAAATCCAATTGGGCTTCTTGTAAACGGTGAAATTGAAAAATCCGGTAAATTTATGGAATTAAAGTATTCCGGAAAAGAAGATTGCGACCTTTCGGGGAATACCATCAGGCTCGGAGAAGCACAAATCCCGTTTTTTAAAAAGGGAATGATTTTAAAAGAAGGGGATCACCTCGTCCTGGGAGATGAAAAATATTTTCCTGGAATAAGGAATATTCTTCCGGTAAATCTGGATTTTCTGAAAGCGGAAAGCAGGATAGATATCGCGGATAACGTAAAGAATAATCTGCTTTTTCCGGGAATTCCAGTCACGGATCATTTTATCCTCGAAAGTCCTCAGCACGAAATATATTCGTTACGATTCAAAAGGGGCCATTCTGGTCACCATATGCGTTACATTTCCAGTTTTATCCGGTCTGATCTTTCAAAGAATCATTACATGAGTCCAGGGGAAGCAGATCCGGATCTGCAGGAAAATGTAACCGGAAAAATAAATGAAATATCATGGATGGGTTCATATCAGAACGGAGTTTCCAAACCCGGAGATAAATTTCTGGAAATTGTCTCAATGGGAACGGGAGGGCTTTCGATTAGAACGGAGATTTCCGGTATCTTGCTTCCCGCAGGCCCCTGTCTGGAAAAATGACCAGTTCAATTTAAGTGATTCGGCAGCTAAAATAGTGCTGCTTGACCAGTTTTCAGGAAATGCGTTAGACGAAATCTTATACGATCCGGGAAGAGGAAACGGAATTAGCAGCAGCTCTCCAAAACTTCGCAGAAGCTATTCATACACAGGTTTTTTAAACATCTGGAAAAATAGCAGGGGAAACAAAGGACACATTTTTACGCTTCCTTCATGTTCAGTTGAAACAAATCAGAGCCCGGGGGAAGACAATGATTTTGAACCGGGTCTTTTCACAGATCATGGTTTTAATTTTCCATTGGCGTATAACATATTATCATCGGTTTTTCAGCCTGATGGGAATCTTGGAGCTACTCAATATTCGATTTCGCCTCCATTTGCATTTCATTTTAGCATTGGTTTATCCTTAAGTGACAGGTTTAGACTGATTTTCCTTTCACCTGATCCTGTTTTTACTGCAAACTCGCTCGTTTATCAGTCTATTGAGAATTCCTCTGATCTTAAACTATTCAACAGGGATGGTATATTTATCCAGGCAATATCTCCGAATCCTTCGAATTCACAAAATGAATGGGTAATGCTTTGCAACAGGGGAAATGATCCACAAGATCTTTCACAATATGAACTGGAAGATTCCAGTTCGACAGATATTTTTGCGACGTACAAGGAGCGCAAAGGCAATGATCTGCCTATCGGTCTTGAACCCGTTTTTTTTTCAGGAGATATTTCAGTCTTGAATCCGGGTCAATGCGCATTCATAGTTGATCCGGATTCAGATCAGCTGCATCTCCGGCAGACTGGTAGCGGGATCTCGCCCGTTCTTACAGTCAAAAACGGTTCCACAATCGGAAATGGTCTTGGGACAGAAGAAAGCATAGACCTTTTCAAGTATGTCAACGGCGAAAGAATACATATTCATTCCTATGGGAACAGGTATTCACACTCCCCGTTTAGTATAAATGCCGGAAAGAATGAAATAATTTTTCTGAAGCCGGGAAAACGCGGAGAAGAACCAGCCGATTATGAGTCGCTCCTATGGTAAGAGCTATCCTGTTTTTGTTTTTTCCTTTCGTCATTTTTGCGGAAATTGGAGCCGGAATGGAATTTATCATTGCCGGTAAAAAAACGGTTTCGGAGCAAAAAAATAATAATTCTGTTGAATCCAGAATAAACCAGGAGACACAAAATATTGGAGTCGCAAAAATCCGGATGAATGATCTGAAAGATAATTTTGGGTACTACGCTGAAATGCAATTACTGAAAAGTGCAAACGGGGATGACAGGAGGGACTATTTTTATTTTGGCGAAAACGCATTCCTGGAATTGTTTATTCCGAGGATCGATCTTAACATTGGCCGTAAGTTATTCTCATCCGGGAGATCCTCGTTCACCGGATCAAGAGATGGCAAGGAGGGGATTTCTGTTAAACTGGATTCCGGTAAAAAAATTTCCCTCGATTTCATTCTTTTTGATTATTATAGAGGATTTCCGTTATATGAAAAAAATATTATCCTTTCCCGTGATGAGTCAAAAACAGAAAATGGGGAGAGATCGAGGCATGGGATTTTCTTTGATTATTCTCTGGATAAACTCCGCGCTTCCGCATATACTCTGTATTTGAATCTCGGTAACTGGGGTGAATTCTCTAAAGACGATTACCGGAGGAATTCATTAGGGATTGGTGACGGGGATTTTCTTTATCACGCCGGAACAGACATATCCTATAAGTTTTCAATT
>JAIOQL010000518.1 GCA_021413405.1 Leptospira sp. | reverse complement strand
TATTGAACAACTTCTTCTTTGCTTGCATTGTTGTTTACAACATTCAGGGTAATCTTTCCGATTCTTTCATCCTGCTTCTGCTTCGCTGCTTTTTCTTCGGGACCCATTCTTTTAGGAATCAGATCATTATCCGGAAACTTTTCATGAAGTCTTTCAAAGGTTTCCATTGCATCGTCAGTATATGGTTTTCCTGTCTGCGGATTAATCGGTGATTCTCCCTGAGGCAAAGGGTGGCTTTTCGATTCGTCCGGATCATCATGACTGATTTTACCGGATTTGAAAAATAAAGAATCAAAAATTGAAGAGCTGTCATCCCTTCCAACACCTTCCTGCGATTTACCCGTCTGGCCACCTCCCGTACCAAACAGAAGGCTCAACTCTTCCGATTTTGTGTTTCTCTTTTTGACCGACCCGCCTTCTGATGTGAATAAATAATAAATCAAAAGCAGCAGGAATACAGCTGCGGCAGTGTAAGTATATTTCTTGTTCTTCATGTCCGACTTCTTTTTAATAATCCTAACCAATAGACGCAACTGTAAAAAAAACTTGGATTTCCCGTCCTATCCTGTTTTACTGTACGAAACGTATGAAAAAATTATTTTTAGGAGCAATTTTCCTTATTTTCTGCTCTGGCTGCGGCACAAATACGGATACTCCTACATATCCTTTCATACTGTTAATTCCTCCCAATATTCCGCAAATTGTAGGTATCATACCAACTGATAGTGCAACGGCAAGATCCTACAGTGCAGCTGAAGATGCTGGAACACTCAGTCCTAAACCGGAATTTTTTTTAAAATATTATGTTACGAATACGGAACAAAATTTTGTTGGCTACAATCTTTTCATTTTTTCAACCACTCCGTCTTTAGCAGAAACCCAGGCCGGGGGAGCTCCCTATCTCAGAAATGGCGTAGAGCCTTCCTTTCCTCATCTTGCCACGGAAAGCTCTACAGAACGGATAAATTTGAAATACCAGCGAATCTCTGATAGAATTCCGCCTCCGGGGGTAACCCCATTTCAGAAATGCGAGGTTTATACTTTTACACTTAGGGCAGTTTTCCGGAATACAATTCCCTCAAATCCATCCGCCGCAGTCCGGGCCTGTGCAAGCAAAAATCCTTCCGCATGTGTTGTGGGCTCCAGTTGCAATTCTTCCGATTGCAGCGTTGCTTCCTGTTCGTCACAAAGTACCTGCATTGTCGGTACTCTTTGCAATCCCTGCAAAATATCCGGGAAGGAATTGGATGGGTGCGAATGTCCTGCCGGAACCTCTCCACCGGGCTGCAATCCATAGATGGATCGGGAAGAATTTGGACTTTTCGTTGTGTCTACTCCGATTGGGAATCTGAAGGATATCACTTTTCGCGCAATTGAAGTCCTGAAAAAATCAGAACTCATTCTTGCGGAGAATCCATCCAATTCGATGAGATTGCTAAAACACTATGAAATAAAAACTCCTCTAAAATCTCTTCCTCACATTGTTTCAGATTCTTCCTGT
>JAIOQL010000517.1 GCA_021413405.1 Leptospira sp. | reverse complement strand
CATCTGGCAACCGGAATCTTCAAAAAAGACACGGCTGTGTCCCGGCAGAGTGACAGCCAGTTCTAGCATCTCTTCTTCAGACCTGTGATATAAAACCCAGTCGAGCCAATACTCCATGAACGCCCGGTCCTGATTTCTCGGATGAAAGTTTCCGATAAGTAATCTTCCACCCGGCCGGAGCATCTGGTATAGTCTCGCAAGCACAGCTCTCGCAACTGGAGGTGTAAGATAATCGAAAAGGCCCATCGAATAAATAAAATCATACCGGCCCCATTCCGTCGCAAGATCCCGGATGCGCAACATCGACCGGACTGAATCGTTTATATACCTGACATCAATTGACCAGCCTTTTTCAAATCCAAGCTGGTTTATCGAATTCATCGCAGTGCGGAGTGCTTCAGTGTCCTGATCGAGTAATGTAAAATGTACGTTCCCCAGTTTTGTCAGATCACAAAGAGCTTCAGTTACTTCCTCGGCGGGACCGCAGGCAACTGACATAGCACGAAAATCAGAGTTCGCATGACTCTCGATCTCTTCGCGCAAATTTCTTGCGATCATCTTTCTTCTGTTCCGGACTGCTTCTGCTGCCGGGATGCGAAGCGGATAACTGTTTACCAGCCTTGAAAAAATTGTCGGCCCGATGACTTCATCATCATAGATCATTTTCATCATTTCATAATCACCCGCATATCCACGGGGTTTCAAATTTGTCCTGACCATAAAAGGGGAATGAAGAATAAAATGCCATGCCTGTTTCCGGAAGAAAAAACCATGCGCTTCGTTTCCATCTTTTGCGAAATTTTTTGTCAGATCTTCGAGCTGTCTCATCTTTGATTCAAAAAATTCTGTGAACGCTTCGCCTTCTCTTTCGATAATCATCCGCTGTAAATGTTCCTGGACCTGTCCGGGTTCCTTTAAATAGAGCAGATCCAGATCGTCAAAGTACTGTTTGTATACATTCAATTCAAAAGTAAGATTCGCGGTGTATTCCTTGAATCGGTGATTGACTTTGTCTTTCTGATTTAGAATGAAATGAAGATTGAATAGACCGGTGTCATAGACTGTGACTCTTTTTCTCCCGATCAGATCTATAGTGTCGATGATATCATCGAGAAAGAGAACGATACATTCCAGAGGCACTGTCCCTTTCACCGGGATTAGTTTGCATTTGCCAAGTTCGATTTCGTTTCCGTCCAGTTGTATCATGAGCCGTTCAGCAATAAAGGGTGAGTCGTGAGTTGTCTCTCCCGGAATACGGATCCGAAAGGAATAACGTGTGTGCCCACAGACTTCGATCCGTTCTTCTGCTCCATCTGACCCAAGCACTCCAGAAATGATTGTTTGTTCTGCGATCATTGTTATTCTCCGGTTACCTGTATTCTTCCATCTTTGGTTTCAAAAATCCGGAGAGCCGAAAAACTGAGATCCTGCCATTTCTTTGTCTTGTTATAAATTAATCTGACTTTGCCTGATCCTTTTTTTACCATTTCCAAAGTTTTAATTATTGGAGTGATCGTAGATGAGTTCATATATTCGAGCTGTCTGAAATCCCAGACTACAGCTTTATTCTCCTCCAATCCGCGTTTCATCACATCCGATAAAATCGGGATGATAAACCCGCTTGGATTTCTCTGCACACTTTTTCCAAGCCAATGCACTTCGATTTCTGCACCTTCCAAAATCTCCATTTTCAACTGCTCTTCTGTAAAAACCTGATTGTTTGCATTCATATTGCGACCCCCGTTTTTGTTTGCAATTTCGGCTGTAGAGCCGACACATATAGAATATCATTTTCGTTAACGTAAAAATCCAGTATGGCTTCGCCTTCATAGGCTATCCGTATCAGTCCAAGACCACTTTCAATATCTTCGAGTGGTTGACCGGCTACGAGTTTCAGTCTCTCGAGATATGCCTGGAAGGGTGATTGAAAACTTCTTATCCATTGGATAATTGTATCAAGACGCCGGAGATTTTCCGTTATTCCCACTGCCGGAACAGGACTCCAGGCTTGCACCAATATCCCATCCCTGCCTGCTTCGATCTTGAAAGTAAATTCATCGGTTTCATCTGCAAAGTGACCATATTTTATAGCGTTCTCCAGAATTTCTGATGTAATCATGCAGAGCGCGTCCCGGGTTTCTTCGGAAGATCCAAGACCTTCGAGAAAACTATTACACTCTTCGCGAGCTCTTTCTATTTCTTCCCATACAGGACGAAGTTTAAGTTCAAGTATTTTGTCTTCATTTGCAATGTTCATTGCGACCTCCGGCCACCTGGGCCATTTTTTTTAATCCTGCAATCTTTTGTTTTGCTGCTTTCATAATATTCCAACAGGAAAGAATATTTCCTGTGCTTCTTTTTTTCCCCGGATCTGAAACGGACCGATCGCCTCGATGCTTATATCTTTGCAAACACGATGGTATGTATCGGAATCCAGAAGTATATCATGACCCGTTGTTTTTGTCAGGGTTTCAAGCCTGCTTGCTGTATTGACTGCGTCTCCGAGAACTGTGTATTCCATGCGTCGTGAAGATCCGATGTTGCCCGCAAAAACGATTCCAGTTGAGATACCAATACCCATTGCAACAGGAGAAGAAAGCTTCGGACTTCTCCCGTCATTGAATGCACGAAGATATTCACGTACCTGTAAAGCAAGCCTGACTGCATTGAGAGTGTCTTCCTCTTCCGGAAACGGACATCCAAATGTAATCAGCAATCCATCGCCCAGGAGCTTATTGACTGAGCCTCCATTTGCATAAGTAAGATCCATGAGACCTGCGAATAACTCGCTAAGGAATGCGGCAAACTCCCCGGGACCCAATTGTTCTGCTATCCCCGTTGAATTTCTGACATCACAGAAAAGCATTGTTGCCTGAACATTTTTGCCTTCGAGTTCTGTCTGGTGTCTTTCATCTACAAGGTAATCTACAAGATTTTCAGGAAAGTATCTCTCAAGCAAACGCTTTGCCTGCTCCACAACTTCTATTCTTTTACTGAGTTCTTCTGATTTTGCGTGGAGTTCACTGATGTCGCGTAACGTAAGAACGCAACCCTGTTTGATTCCCGAAACGTCATGGATCGGAGCGACTGTACAAATTACCGGGATTTTTATTCCGTTTGCCCCCATTAGCATTACATGTTCCAGGATCAGTGGAGAACCATTCAGTTGTGAATCGGCTATCAGATTATTTACAGGCACTCCGTCCTCATCTTCGAGATGCACAATTTCAGCAAGGGTGCATCCACGCGCGTCTGTTTCTGCGATCCCCAGAAGCATTTCTGCAAC
>JAIOQL010000551.1 GCA_021413405.1 Leptospira sp. | reverse complement strand
TTTAAATCAATTTTATTGATCACCAGTATCGAATTTTTCAGTTTCGCTTCATTTTTCAGAATAAATCCGTTCAAATTGATATCGGATGACGCATCGAATAAAACTAGCCTGACCCGCGCGCTCTCGAATTCTCTTTCACTTTGCTCGATCCCCGTACGTTCAACCGGATCCGACGTCTCGCGGACTCCGGCAGTATCTACAAGTTGAACAGGAATCCCTTCAATCTGTATGTCTTCCGATATATAGTCTCTTGTTGTTCCCGGGTTGTGGGAAGTTATCGCACGATTTTTTCCTACAATGCAGTTAAGTAAACTGGACTTCCCGGTATTCGGGGCACCATAAATAACTACCTTTGTCCCTGAAATTGTCTTTTCTGTTATTTCTGATTTTCTGATCAATTCAGAGCAAAGCTGCCCAAGAGATTTTATGCGCTTATTTCTATCTTCCAATGACTCAAACGTGAGGTCTTCAGTAGAAAAATCAATCTCTGCCTCGCATTCCGCCTTCAGCGAAATTAATTCGCTTCTTATCCTCGATGCAAGTCTCGAAATCTCACCAAAAATATTTTTCTGGGAAAGTTCAAGCTCGAGTCGCGAGCGTGCTGCTATGAGTCTGCCAACAGCTTCTGCTTCGGAAAGATTCAATTTGTTATTCAGAAAAGCCCGTTTTGTAAATTCACCTTCTTTTGCGGGCCGGGCTCCGTTCCTAAAAATAAGTTGCAGGACTGTTTTCAGGAGAAGTGGATTGCCGTGAAGATTCAGTTCGATAAGGTCCTCTCCTGTATAAGAATGAGGGGCCTTATAATAAACACACACTATCTGATCAAGTCTCTCCTCCCCGTCCCGGAGTTCGCAATAAACAGATATTCTTGGGTTCGAGCCAAGAAACTGCCCCATCGGAGGAGAATTTTTTTTAAATAAAATTGCGGAAGAAATCCTGAGAACAAGGTCACCGGAAATACGGATAATTCCGATGGCGCCGGGACCGTTCGCGGTCGAAATTGCTGCTATTGTTTCATTCAATCTCTGATTCGTTCAAATCATCATCAGGAAACCGCTCGCGTCCGCTTTTTTCGACGTCCTTATATTTGTGCTTATCTTTGGCTGGAATAATGCGGACTCTTTTGAAAGTGCCGTTGCCTTCACTTCTTGTAAAAACCTTCTCTTCTTCCTGTAAGGTCATGTGAATAATTCTTCTTTCATATGGATTCATGGATTCCAAAAGTCTCGATTTCCCCGACCGTATAACGCTTCCTGCGACCGATTTACTCAGTCTTTTCAACGCCATTTCCCGTTTATCCCTGTATGATTCTATATCCAGAACAATTTTTCTGCCATGGCGGATTTTAGAATCAACCATAAGATTCAGAACAAACTGCAACGAATCCAATGTGCTTCCGCGTTTTCCGATAATTATTCCGGATTCATCCCCGGAAAGCTCGATATAAATTTTTCCATCGACGTCTCCCATTCCAACGACTTCCGCATCGAGACCCATTTTTTTTAGAAGAGTGAGAACAATTCCATGAATAATTTTTTCAGCAGGAATATCTTTTGATACGGCAAATGCCCGGACTACAGCCGGCTTTTTGGATGTTATTCCGAGAAATCCGCCCTTACCCGATTCAACTGTTTCGAATCTGAGATCACCATCTTTCAATCTTAAAGTTTTTAGAATAGATTCTTCCGCTTCTGATTTTGATTTTGCTTCGGCTTCGAATATGTAATTTAGCATTCTTATTTCCTTAAATATAATTAAATTTCTTCAGGTTTTCTTTTTTGATGCAGATCCAAATTTATTTGTTATTACCTGCTGGATTATTGACAGAACATTCTGCATTGTCCAATAAAGAGTAACTCCTGCAGGCATAGACCAGAAAAAGTAAAGCATGATAACAGGCATGAGATACATCATTGTTTTCTGATTCGGATCTGTTGATACCGATGTCATAAACGTCTGCCCGACCTGAGTTCCCACCATGATAATCGGTAAAATATTTAGCGAAAGAACTGTGCCCATAATCACAGGTGAACTCCAGACTGTATCCGGTTCACTCAAGTCCCCCACCCATAAAAACGGAGACCTCCATAACTCAATTGTGTCACTGAAAGCAGTATAGAGGGCAATAAAAATCGGAATTTGAATTACCATTGGAAGGCAGCCTGCCATTGGGTTTGTTCCATTCTTTTTATAGAGTTCCATAATCTTCTGTTGCTTTACAGTCGGGTCTTTTGCATAACGCTCATTTATCTCTTTGATTTGCGGACTGAGCTCCTGCATTTTCTTCATGCTATCAGCCTGTTTTTGATTCAAAGGATAAAAAACCAGTTTGAATAGAATCGCAAAAATGATAATACACCATCCGTAATTAGGAATGGTATACTGATAAAGACTTTTCAATACCCATAGGATTCCGTTTCTGAAAGGAGTTGTCAATCCCTGGTTGAAAGATTTATTCAGTTTGTCACTTAATCCGGTAAATGTTGAGCCTGGAGTCTGATTTGGATCCAGGGCCTTGTCCCGGAACGCTGTTCCATCCGATTCGCGAAGACCAACATAAGATGCGAAATCAAACTGTATTGATTGCGACGGGTTAAGTATAACATTATCGTATATCAAAACGATACCAGATTCATTCCCTTTTCTTATATCAGAAACGATTCCTGCGGGCTTGTGACCAAGAGGATCAATTACGGCGATAAAGTACCTGCTTCCTGATCCGGCAAATTCAATGCTGCCCGGGTTTTTAAAGATTTCAAAATTTTTATCTTTGTTCGCATTTCCACCTGAGAAAAAACCGGAAGCATTCGTCCAGAAACTGACAAAACTTCCGCCATCTATTGTATCATGAAACTCAGTATCATAAAAATATCTATAATGATGTCTCTGATCGTTTTCTGAAATTTCAGCACCCGGCTTGACCGGACCAAGGCTTCCGAAAGAACGGAATAGGAGTCCCTCAGTTCCGGATGACAGATCCAATTTTTCCCGACTGTTATTCTGAAAAGAAATTTTGAATTTAAAATAATTTTCATCCGGGAAAAATCTGTATTCTTTGCGGATCGCAAATTTTTTATCCGGCGAATTGCCTTCGAAAATCATCGTGAGGTTTTTTTCATCCAGGAATGATTTGAAATTCACAGAATCAAAAACTGAATTTGGAATCTCCTCTTTTTTGAAAGATGGATTGAAATTAAAACCTCTTGAACGGGAAATTTCGATAGCCTTATATTTCTGACCATTAAATTCAATTTCGGCGTCAGCAGTTTTCAGTATTTTAACTTCTGCTCCGGTAAGATCTTTGTAATTCCTGATATAAAATTTTTCAATCCTCCCGCCAAGAGAAGAGAATTGAATCAGAAATGACGATGTGGCGATATAATTTTTTTTGATTTCAGATGCGTTTACGGCAGGAACAATAAACGGTTTTGCAGGAATATCGCCTACCGCATTTTTTTTCTCAGGGGATTCTTTTTTCTCCGGTGCGATTGCTTCTTTTTTTACTTCCTGTTTTTTGGGCGGAGGGGTTGGAAAGAAATAATAATTCACAGCCATCCATGCGCCAAGGCTGAGTAGTACTGCCAAGAATAATCTGCTTTGTTTGTCTTCCATTCAATTCGTTCCTTTTTTCTGTTTAACCGGTAACGGATCGTTGTATCCTTCAAAAAATGGATTGCATCTCGCGAACCTGTTTGCAGATAAATACATTGCTTTAAAAAAATTATAATTCTGGAATGCCTGAACTGAATATTCCGAGCATGTCGGGGAAAACCGGCAGGCACCAGGCAGAAGAGGTGAAAGGAACTTCTGATAGATCCTGATAAAAAAAACAAAAAATCTATTCATCTGCTATCTTTTTAAATAAATAGCTGGCTGAATGAATTCTCTCGGAATATTTAAGATTGGAAAATTTCAAATTTGTTATCATAGCAATATCATAGCCAGTCCGGTTCCCTGCATGTAAATCTTTCACAATCGCTCTCAACACACGCTTAATCCTATTACGGTCAACAGCCAGTTTAACTTTTCGATCTGTACAATAGAGATACCTGTTGTGATTTAAATTATTTTTTCTGAATACAACAGATAAAGGAAACTTCTGAGCTCTTTTTCCTGATTCGAACAGAATCCTTATCTCACTTGGTGATTTAAGGGTTACCGGTCTGTCTTCCAATCACTGGGTCTAGAATTTCTTGCCGGTTTTTTCGTCAGAAACAGTTAGTTTGTGTCTTCCTTTTTGTCTTCTGCGCGCTAAAACGGCCCGGCCTGACGGCGTTGACATTCTTGTCAGAAATCCATGAGTCCTTGCCCGTTTTCGTTTACTTGGTTGATATGTTCTTTTCATTTTTGTATCCTGATCACTGGCTTAAAAAGCCGGTTTATGATTGCGATTTGATTATTCGTTCATGATTCTTCAGACGATCCCTGCGTCAATGTTATTTTAGACTTTATCAGAATGGGTAGAAAAGTCCTAAATTACTCCATTATTTGTGCAAAAAACTGCAATTCTTATAAAAAATTCCGGCAATCCCGTTTGTTTTCTTTACCCGCTCTGTATAGAATCAGAGGAGTTATCAGGCCATGGATTATTCAATTATATATAGATAAAAGATTCGATAGCATAGATAGGAAGTTTGAAAGCATAGAAAAGGCTAATTCGGATTTTAGATCAGACTTTCGGGAGATCAGAAACAGAATCGATCATATTTCTGATTCCCTCTATCCGGGGAAAGTCAAAGTCCGAAAATAGAATTCCCGTTTGTTGTCAATTCCCCGGTTTCAAAATAAGTTTATTATCCATTTCCTGATTTTTCATCTGGTTTAGAGATATTTGCCGGAATTTCCCTGAAGCATACATAAGAGCCTGATCCTGAAAGTGCCTGCTTTTCCTGTGTCCCGACATTCCAAGCGGATTAATAATCTGAATCCCATCCGGATCTGCAAAATCAATGAGCCTCCGCATTGATGGTCCGGAGACTATAACATGATCATTCTTTGAAAATTTTCCTTTGATATTATTAACAACCTCATCTCCCCCGGATACAGGGAAAGGACCTGCATTGAAAATAAGATTCAGCGGCTTCACCCTTCCAATTGGATGCACAAATTCTAATTTGTGAAGATTTCCCCATTTCCAATGAGATGGATTTGTACCAAGTTTTCCCATGAGAGACGATGTTGTTGCAACTAACGCAGAATACATCACATCTTTTGGTCTCTCAAATTCCTTCGTCTTTACATTATCCCACCAGGAACTTTTTGGGTTCAGAAAATTTGCCTTGAAGAAATGATGAACCCGGTTTGTACCGGCAATAAAATTAAATCTCTCTTCTCCCATTTCATCAAAAAACATTTCTCTCGCCAGAAAATATTTAAGTTCTGAAAAAATTGCCGCGCCTGCTTCATTTTTGTTTCCAAACCTGTCCCATCTTTCCAGTGCTTTTAAAACTTCTTTTTCTTTATCAGTAAGTTTCGATTCGGATTCACGGATAAGAGAAAAGAACGGATTTAAAATGTAATCCGTTGATTCAAAGTAATCATCCAGGATTACTTCTTTCATTTCTTCAAGAGACCATTTTTTTTTCTGGCGAAGAATCGTATTCAGACGGTTCGCCCTATCATCCGCCTGGTAATAACCAAAAAGTTTTGGAGGAAGGCTTGCAGCCGATCTGTTGTTAGCGGTAATAATTATCCCGGACGGGGGGTTGATTGATTTTGGATTATTGGAGAATGGAATTTCAGGACCCCACTCATACTTTCCAGAACTTCCATCGAGAATTCTGTCTCCGATAAAAGTTTTCTCATTGAGTCCTGCAACTCCCCAGTAGGCAATGTTTCCCTGTTTATCAGCGTAGACCATATTGATCCCCGGTGCTTTGAAATTGTTAAGTGCTTTTTCAAATTCGGAAATATTTTTTGCGTGGTTCATCAGGTAGGATGCTTCCTGTGGTTTATTTCCTGCGATAAACATTCCCCATTTCAATGCGATAGGCGACTTCTCATTGATCAATGCATCGTTAACGCCATCCATAAAACTGCCATGCCGTGATTCGCGAATAGTAATTGTTACAGGATCCTGACCCTTCACCTGAATAACTTCTTCTGTTTTTTTTATGTCTTCCGGTTTTCCCTGAAACATAACCTGATCTTTATTTTTCGGATTTAGCGTTTCCTGATAAAAATCCATGTCATCATTTTCAAACATGGTCAGACTCCATGCAAGATCCTTGTTGAACCCGATTACGGCAAACGGAATCATCGGAAGAAAGTGGCCGTAGAGATCTATCCCGGGGGCGTTGACATATGCTTCAAACCAGATTGACGGATTTGAAAACGCGATATGCGGATCATTGGCGATCAGAGCTGCGCCGGATTTGGAACGGCCTCGAGAAACTGCCCAGGAGTTGCTCCCCTGGAACAATGCGATTCCCGAATCCGCCAGTTTTGTCCGGACATCCTCAATTGTTTCGCCCATTATATATGCTAATTTTTTTGAATCATCAACGATATAGGGTGCGGAAGAAGTATTTTCTGTAGTGAGCTCTCTGATTTTTGCAGAACCAAATTCTTTTTCAAGAGATGTAATTGTGGGATCAACCGAAAGTGCCTCCGCAAATGAAAAGCCCATGTAGGCAACCATTCCGTACACATCAGATTTTGTGAATGCTTCCCGTTTAATTCCAAGGATTGCAAATTCCTCAGGTGTTGGCCCGTTATTCACAAAAGTATTCAGACCTTTTAGATATTGATCAACACCTCTGTTCGCTGCTGGTAAAACTGTCTTGTCATACTTTTCCAGCCATTTTTCAGAATTCCGTTTAAACCCAAGAGTGCGAAAAAGACGGTCTGCTTTAATCAGCTCCGGACCGAGGAGTTCGGATAGGCGGCCTCCAATGACCCGTCTCATAATTTCCATCTGAAACCACCTTTCAGATGCCTGAATATATCCAAGGGCGAGGAAAAGATCATCTTCATTTTTCGCGAAGATATGTGGAACGCCAAACTCGTCTCTGTGAACTTCCACCTCAGCAGAAAGTCCCGGAAGAGTTAGTGTGCCCTTCTCTATCGGAACCCTGGAACTCATCCATAAATTTATGGAGAGAATCAAAAGAACGAAAAAGGAGAAGGCAATTCCCGATATTTTTCCGATTTTCTTCCAATCCCGGTTTTTTTGTCTGTTTTCGCTATGTAAATGTGTGCTCATTCGAATCTCCCGCGTTTCCTCTTATGTCCCTTTGTATTTTAAGGACATTTCTTTTTTTATTTTAAACAGAAAAAGTAATTTGAAATTAAAGAATACAACCTTATAACTTCGATAATTGTTAATAATTCCTGAAGAGAAAAAAATATGCAATATATAATTCTGATTTTGATGTTAATCACTTTTGGCGGACTTAGTGCAGTTCCGGTCACCCTTACCCTGGAAGAACGCGAATTGCAGGGTCAGATAGATGCGATACGAAAGGGCGGCTTTGCAGACATTGAACTGGACAATCTGCACGGAAGCATAGCCAGAAGTCTTTTTAAAATTAAGCTGATGACAGATAACGGTACCGATAAAAAGCACGGGAAATTTTTGGGGGACGTCCCCAAAGAGGTTCCTGATGTTTTCAGTAAAGATTCTGGCGGAAAAACATACCTCAGTATCGAACTTTCTTCGGGAGAGTCCTTTGCCGACTATCCAAACACATATCTCTATAACTCAAAAGTATATATCTACCCCTCAGACGATGCAAAAGCACTGGATAAATTAGTTCTCGAATTCAAACGGACTAATTCAAAAGGCGAGGTTTTTATCAGAGAAATGCGGAGACTGATTAACCCGACTCCAAAAGGGATATCTAAAATTGATGAATCAAAAGTGGATGCAGTTGACATTAAGCCGGATGACAATAATGATATTACTTTGGAATACTATAACAGTAATGAAGGAGAATCGATCTGGCCAAATTCTCCAATCCAGCCACAGCCTCCAAGTGTAGTCAATAAACTGAATGATCCGAAAGAAACATTACCGTATAACAAGCAAAGGGCGATTATTGAAAAGTATAAGGTTCTTTTGCGTTCCATAAACAAAGCTGTGGCTAAAAAGTTGTATTTGCTGGAACTCGACAGGAATCGCATGGTCAGTAAGATGCTGGAATTCTATTGAACTTTATTCTCAAAGTCAAAAGTTTTATCAGGAATTTTTAAAAATACACCGTCTTTTAAAACAGTATAGCCAGTACTGCACAGATGCTGTATTTTCTATTGAATGATATTAGCAAATATCAATGCAATAGATATTATTTTGGTTTACCGGAATATAGTAAAACATCTAACTATCTGAAATACGAAAATAGAACACGGGATTTTAATAAATGGTCGTCAAAAAAAAGAAAACGAAGGCAAAGCCTTCCCAGATTCGAAAAACAAAACCTGTAAAAGCACACTCAATTATAAAGAAGAAGTCAGTAGCAGTCAGGTCACAGCCCAAGAGTCAGTTTCTTTCAAGTGCTGCCGAAAATGAAACCCGACAGGCAGGCTCAATATCCCACAGTGTTAAAAGTAATTTCGTTGCTTCAAAATGGACAATTCGCAATAAACTAATGGTCATCATTTCCGGGTTGATCATGTTATCACTCACTTTGATGATCTTTCTTGCCAGTTATTTTTTTAAATCAGACAATGAAGTCCGGATAAAAGAGAACAACATCAAACTGACCGATGTAATCGGCCAGAAAATCACTTCCGACATAAATTCCCTTTCCAATACGTTAAACGTCATTGCTACAACCCTGGAGCAATCCCCCGGTTCAGAAGTGTTTCTCAGCCGGACTGTTTTCAAGAATGATAAGAATCTCATCTCTCTCGGTATATACTCTGTTACTGAAGGAGGATTGAGTCCGGTAAAAACGCTACAAAATTATGCTTTCATGCAAGAAAGCGATATGAGTGAAGCGACTATCAATGCGGCTACGAGAGCAAATGTTTCTTTTTTCAGGAAATCTTTTTCCGGTGCAACGGTTATTCATAATGTCAGTCAGGGATTTAAAATCCCGGTCATCGCAATTTCATTTCCATATGTTTCTTCAAGCGGTGCAAAATTAATTCTACTGGCATATTCGAAGATAGACCGTTTCTTAAGTATTTTCCAGGCCTCCGGAATAACAGAGACGTTTATGGTTTCAACGGATGGACGTGTGCTTGCTCACGCAGACACAAAATTACTTATGCAGGGAGCCAGGTTTTCAGATCTTCCGATTGTAAAGGCAATGATCTCAAGTGCAGTGGACTCGGGACTTACAAGATACAAAAATAAAAATGGTGAATGGTTCATCGGCTCTTACAGAAAACTGGGCGTCGGTGGAATCGGGGTAATTTCCACAGTTCCCGAAGATAAAGCTTTTGAGGAAGTATATAACATTCAACGCAGAAATTTTTATCTCATGATAGTTGTGATTAACCTTGCAGTACTCATCGTGTTCTATTTCGCAAAAGGGCTGACACAGCCAATTTTAAAATTAGTCGGTGCTTCCAGGCAAATTGAACTCGGACAGTATAATCTGAACATAACTCCGACTACTACGGATGAAATCGGAGTATTGACAAATTCATTTGTTTCGATGGCCGGCGGTCTATTGGAAAGAGAAAGTTTAAAGAGTGCTTTCGGGAAATTTGTTAACAAAGAAATTGCCGAACTTGCGATGAAGGGCGATTTGAAACTCGGCGGAGAGAGGAAAGATTGTGTTATCATGTTCACTGATATACGGAATTTTACTTCAATTTCTGAAAGACTCGAACCTGAAGAAGTCGTGGAATTTCTGAATAAATATCTCGAAGAAATGGTTCATTGTGTGAATGAGTATCATGGAACAGTAGATAAATTCATCGGCGATGCAATTATGGCTGTCTGGGGGGCACTACGTCAAACAACCAACGATACCGAACAGGCTATTGATTGTGCTCTTGCTATGCGTGATTCATTGATAAAATTCAATAGAGGCCGTGGATCCGCCAAAAAACCTATCATCAAAATTGGTATCGGAATCAATACAGGAAATGTAATTTCCGGCCAGATTGGTTCGCAGCAAAAACTCGATTTTACAGTGATTGGAGATGCAGTGAATCTCGCTTCAAGGGTTGAAGCACTGAATAAACCTTTTGGAACAGATATATTAATTACACAAAATTCCTATGAACGGGTAAAAAATCTGTTTAAAGTGGAAAAAATGGAGTCTATTAAAGTCAAAGGGAAATCAGAACCTCAGGTAATCTATGCCGTTCTGGGTCGGTCCAAGGATAATAAAAGCCTCAGTTCGGTTAAGGAATTGAGAAAGTTTGTCGGAATTGATACACCTCCCCCGTATAATAAAAAGGTATTAGAAAAAGTTGACAAAGTATGAATTTATTAATTAAGGAAAACAAAGTTCCTGCAATTCTTGTTTTTAACATCGCATTTTTCTTTATTTTATTTTTAATTGATATTAATACAAGAGAGGGTTTCGGAAACCGGAAGGCGATTGGAACTCTTGTTTTTAAAAAAAATCAGGTTCACAGGAAATTTGATTCACAGGTAGTTTGGAGTGTAATCGACAGCAATGGGTTTCTTTCTAACAAGGATTCGATCCGTACGGAGGCGCTTTCGGACGCGACTATCAAATTAAATGATGGAACCGAAATTCAAATCAATGAGAATAGCATGGTTTTTCTCGATCTTTCCGGATTTGGCGGTACCACACTTGATTTTAAGGAAGGATCTTTCAAAGTAACAAGATCCAAAGATTCAAGTTTTTTTCGTTCGAATCTGACGATAAAATCAAAAGACGGTTCAGTTGAAGTTGGAAATAGCGATGTGCATGTGGAAAAAACTGCCAAACAGAACCTGAGCGTTTTTGTTGAAAAAGGGACAGCAACTGTAATCCAGGAAAATGGAAAATCCAGGAAAATCCAGGAGCATGAACAGGCAGAACTGGCAGCAAAGGGAGAAATCTCTGTAAAGAAAGTTCCTTTGAAACTCTCCATACCACCTGACCAGCATCGGATTATATCATTAGTTAATTCATCGGCAGTTAATTTTGAATGGCAAAATACTCCGCATCATTCCTCTTACAAAATTCAAGTCAGTCGTCGCCCGGATTTTTCAAGTATTCTGCATAGCGTTAGTGTAAATGGAAATAAAACACAATTACCTCTGATTGACGGAACCTATTATTGGAGGGTCGTATCGGTTAACTCTCAATCGGGAAGGGAGGATTCAAGCGAAACAAGAAAGCTGGTAGTTTTGAAAAATTCTGCACCAGTTCCACATTCTCCTGAGGAAGGGTCAACTATAACTGTCGGAAAGGAAAAATCCGAAGTAGAATTTGATTGGAGTAAGGCTGATCTCGCCCAAAAATATAAATTAGAAATTTCCGAATCACCTGAATTTAGCGGTAAAATTATAGTTAAAGATGCAGACAGCCATATGATTTCTGTCCGGGATTTAAAACCCGGGAATTATTTTTGGAGAGTTACGGGATCTTCCGGTTTAGCTGATATTCCGGACAGAAAAAGCCGGGCTCAGCGATTTTCCGTAGTTGCGAGTACTGATGAGCAAAGAGTTAAAACGGATACGGAACTCAAAGCCGCTGGAACCCCGGATCCAAAAAGCCAGCCCGATCCCGGCCTGAAAAGCCAGCTTAAAGAGGTTCCAAAAGGACATGTTACAGGCAAGGAGCCGGAGAAAACTCCCCAAAATAAATCGAATACGCCAGATAAGATGCTCACACCGGAAGAATGGAAGCGAATTGAAGACCAGAAACGTGCAGACGCAGAAAAGAATAAGTTCCAGGAAAAAAGAAAATCACAGGAAGAACGAATCAAAGATGAACAGAAAAGATTCCAGGAATTCCTGAAATTATGAAAAATGTTTGCATTTTTTTATTTTCCGGAATCTAATTAATATACGCCAGAGAAATTAGCCCCAGAAAGACTGTCTGTTTTAAAGCCCTCCTCCGACTGATTTTTTTGGTAAAGTCTATAAAAAAATTTGGAGGATTTTATGAAAAAAGTAGCCTTGATGATTTCTACGTGCGTTTTTCTGATGAGTTCTGCGGTCTTCGCAGTCAGTTCAGAACTGGAAAATTTCCTGATCGCAAAATCACTTTTACAAAGTGCATCAAACAATGAATTGAAATCTGTCGTTTCAAAATATTTAAGTTCATTGGCTAGTGAGGATAAAAATTTGGCGTCTGCCTACAGAGAATCTGCCAGCGTTCGCCGCGGCGGAAAATCAGTAGCACAGGATGTA
The DNA here is from genome assembly GCA_021413405.1 of Leptospira sp. Lineage (GTDB taxonomy): Bacteria > Spirochaetota > Leptospiria > Leptospirales > Leptospiraceae > JAIOQL01. The sequence continues at coordinate 3,093 of JAIOQL010000551.1, read as the reverse complement.
AAAGCAAAAGATCTTTTGGCAAAAGCTGAGTCCCTGGAAAGCGAGGCAAACCTTTACCAGTCCTTAATCACAGAAGGAAGAGAATTGGACATCATCAAAATGCTAACAAATCAAAAGCGAAGTCTTGCTAATTCATATTCTGAAATAAGCAAAATTAGCCATGGTGGCAAAGCTGCAACACAAGAAAGCAATAGCCGTAAATACGCAGAGCTTTCCAGAAAGTTGAACGAGGAAGTAAAAAGTCTCTAGTCTCAAAATTAGTGAAGCGTTAATAAAAACCGTCTATACCGGATTAGGGTTAGGCGGTTTTTTTTCGCACCCAAAAGTTATCTGAACTATTTTGGAAAATGAAGTTGTGCGGAACACAATGAGATGAAACCCTTTTATAAAAATCCCGTTCAGATTCTTTTTTCAATAGTTACTTTAATTTTTCTTACCCTTCTGCAAAATTGTAAATTAAATTTTGATAATCCAAATGAACAGGGAAGTCGTTCTTTTTATGCAATTTCAATTTTAAGCTGCCTTCTCGGACAGGATAGTGTGTTTTGTCCGAAAATAACAGTTAATGGAAACATACAGACAAATCTGGGAACCAGTGTTCAAAGTGCAACTGTTACAATCAGTCCAAGCATAGGAGTCACTGTCACTCCGAGCACAAATTCTTCCGGAAATTTCAGTACTATTTTAATTTCCAATTCTTTCAATGTATCAATCAAAGGATTCAACAAAGTAACGATTGGGAGTTTTGGGGTCGTTGGGCTTTCAGATACAACTGTTTCAATAACCAACATATCCAGCGGATTGACTGTAACCCCCGCTGTAAGCAAAGGACGAATTATTCTGAATATTCAAATTTTTGAAAATTCATTTTATTCTTATTTTGGAGGAGTAAATAATGAATCGGGGAGATCTGTTACTCAAACTTCTGATGGAGGTTATATAATTGCGGGATCCGTTCCGACGTCCGGGTTTTCCTTTACGGGCATGAACCCTATTATCCCTTTCAGTCAAACCGCAGATAGTGCCCTGATAAAAATTACGAATTCCGGAGTTGTTCAATGGTTCACTTTCCTTGGGGGACTGAGGAATAACGGAATCTTCTCAGTAGTTCAAACAACAGATGAAGGATATGTCGTCGTTGGTTCTTCTGATAATACGACTCTAACTACGATTGGTGGAAAGACATCGATTTACCCATACGCAGCCGGCGGTCAAACCCAGCCGCTCGCAATCAAGTTGAACTCTACAGGAAATGTGGAATGGTTCACTTTCCTTGGAAATACTTCGACAAACGACCAGGTTGATACTGTAATCCAGACAGCAGATGGTGGATATCTGATGGCCGGATATTCTCTTGCAGCTATGACGAACTTCGGTAGTAAATCGCCCGTCAATGCTTACAATCTTGCGGCTGATCCATATGTAGTGAAGCTGAAAGCGAATGGAACCCTGGATTGGTATACTTTTTTGGGCGGTGCAAATGCTGATCAGGCAGATGCTCTATTTCAGACAAAAGATGGTGGTTACATTGTCGCAGGAAGATCCCAGGGCTTTGCTACACTTCAGGGGATTTCTCCTTTGAATGCATATAGCACATTCTCAGACGACTTTCTAATAGTTAAACTCAATTCATCCGGTTCCACTGACTGGTTCACTTTCATTGGGGGAAATGGATCTGACTATGCTCAGGCTATCTCAGAAGATTCAAACGGTGATCTCCTGATTTTCGGTCAATCCGCGTCATCCGGATTAGTTGTTTCCGGAAAAGCACCGATAAATCAGTACCAGGCTGGAAATGATATGTATGGGGTTAAAATTTCCTCGTCTGGCCAAGTACTATGGCACACATTTCTGGGCTCCACCGGAACAGATGTAGGATTTGGTTCCGGTGCAACATCAGATGGCGGTTTCATTGTCACAGGATATGCAGGATCTGGAGCGACAAACTACGGAATTAATCCTTTAAATAGTTACAAAGGAGGAAATGATTTTTCTGTTATCAGATTAAATTCTGCGGGTAGCATTCTATGGCATACATTCCTCGGAAGTACAGGCACAGATCAGCCTGGTTCCATTTTGCAGACAATAGATGGGGGATTCATGGTTGGTGGATTTGGAGATTCGATAACCGGACTCAATGGAAAATCCCCGGTAAATTCATTTGGTGGAGGAACGAGCGATTTTCTATTATTTAAACTCAAAGCGGATGGCAATCTATAGCCTCATAATTTCGCTTGAAATCCCCCATTCCTGCCGATAAATTCAATAACGGGTTCCTTAGTTTTGCTGAGCAAAAAGACAACATTAACCGGAAGACAGAAAGCTGCTATTTTCCTGATAGCCGTCGGGAGTGAAGTATCCTCTGAAGTCTTCAAGCATCTTCGTGAAGACGAAATCGAACAAATCACATTCGAAATTGCCCGTCTCGATAAAATAACTCCGGAAGATAAAGAGAAAGTTCTGGTAGAATTCAATGAGCTGATGATGGCCCAGGAATTCATCACGAATGGTGGTATAGATTTCGCGCGATCCCTACTCGAAAAAGCACTGGGAAATCAGAAAGCAATTGATATTATTAATCGTCTGACTTCGTCCCTCCAGGTCAGACCTTTTGACTTTATCAGAAGAACGGACCCTGCCCAACTCCTGAACTTTATACAGGGTGAGCATCCGCAGACCATAGCTCTAATTTTATCATATCTTGACCCTACAAAGGCTTCCAATATTCTTTCCAGTCTTCCGCATACAATACAGGCTGAAGTAGCAAAACGGATAGCTACAATGGACAGGGTATCGCCTGACGTACTGCGTGAAGTTGAACGGGTTCTTGAAAGAAAACTTTCTACATTGGCATCGGAAGATTATACAACGGCGGGTGGTATTGATGCCGTCGTGGAAATTCTCAATAACGTTGACCGCGGTACTGAAAAAACAATTATTGAAGCGCTCGAAGAGGAAGATCCGGAACTCGCAGAAGAAATTAAAAAACGGATGTTTGTATTTGAAGACATCGTTCTTCTGGATGACCGTGCTATCCAGAAAGTGATGAGAGAAGTTGATAATACTGAGCTCGCGAAAGCATTGAAGTCTGTT
>JAIOQL010000550.1 GCA_021413405.1 Leptospira sp. | reverse complement strand
TATCTTCCTTCACCCCTATTAATCTCCCGGTTCTTGAAAGCAGCTCTATTTTTTTCTTCCGGAGCAGAACCTGATCAGGATGACCTGCTGATGAGAAGGATAATTTTTTGGCTTCGATTTTTATATCCATCAGGAAGCAGGAAAAATATGTCTGTAGGGAACCATATCTTTGGATGAATTGATTATTTAGCCTTGTCAATACTTCCGCAGGATCGGATAGCTGAGAACTCAGATTTTCATATTCACTTTTGATTGCAAAAGTAACCATTGCCGCCTGCACCCCGTGACCTGTTGCATCTGCAATGAATATTCGGATGTGACCGGGTTTGATTTCCTGAACATTGAAAATATCTCCTCCTACTTCGGTCATGGGAAGATATTTTGTGCTGATTTGCAAACCCTGAATTTTTATTGATTTCGGAAGAATATTCTGCTGAATTTTGTGAGCGATATGAAGATCATGACGGATAATTTCCAGTGTAGAATTCAATTCCTTTGTTCTCTCGTCTACAAGGCCCTGCAGGTTGGTGGTATAACTTTTAATGCGGGCGGTCATTTCATTGAATCTTTCTGAAAGCTCTCCGATTTCATCGAAGCTCATCACTTCTATTTTATGATCGAGGTCACCGGATGCAATGATTTGCACACCTTCATTCAATCGCAAAATCGGATCTGTTGTGCGTATAGATATATAAAGTGTAATAAGTAGCGTAAAAACGAGAAATGTGCCTCCAATGAAAAACATTCTCTTCTGCATATCATATACAGGAGTATAAATTTTATCTTTGTCATATTCAAAAATCGCCGCACCGATTTTCAGATTCTCTGCGCCATGCTGGATAAAAAGAGGATACGATATTTTTAATACATTTTTTTCGCCGCCCTCCGAATCAATTTCTACAAGATCAATGTCGGTAATGCTCTGGATATAGCGGATATCTTTCTCTGGAGCCACTTTTCCGGTCTTGGTTTCTGAAAAATTGACAACATATTTTCCAAAAACATTTATTACGTAAACATCATTGAGTCCTTCAACACCAGCTTTTACTGTTTTATCTATAATAGTTCTGGTAGCATCATAAGTTGAGTCAATAAGCAGATCCTCCCTTGCAATGTTTGCAATGTTTGATGCAAAGTTTCTGCACACTTCAAGGGTTTTTGCCTGCAAAAGCTGTTTTGTATAGTAGAGAAAAATATAGGACACAAGGGAAATCGCAACAATCACAATGCTTCCAATAGAAATTACGAGTTTAACTTTTATACTGACGAAGTGCTTTTTCGAGGTTGCAGAGATCATACTATTTTTTCCAGAGGAGTGAACAATTCCTGTCCTTGGTCCGTATACAGAATAAAAATTTCTCCATTGCAAGTTTTTTTGTATTCGATAGAACTACATATTCCTTTGCATATTTATCCTGTGCATCAATCAGGAGTATGTTTTTAAAGATCTCCTCTGCTTTTCCGTAGTTTCTTTTTCCATATTCGATGCTTCCTTCCTCCCTGTAGCCCGGAATATTTTTCATCTCCTTTCTTCGCAGATTTGTCAGCTCCGCCCTTGCTTTTTCGTTCCCATCCGATAACCGCAGAGCCTCGGAATAAAGGTTCAGTGCGGAGAAACTATCTCCGTTCTGTTCCCTGGTGTTCGCCATTTTTCTCTTTTCTTCACTTTCAGCAAATGATGCATCCCGGAAGCCGGCCTTTGCTTCTTCAATATCCGGATTTAAATCGAGGGCTCTCCGATAGGATTCGCGGGCTTTCTGAAAATTCTTTTCGATTAAAAAGTTTTTTCCTTCGATGAGGAATTTTCTGATTTTATCTCCACTTAATTTGTTATTAATGAGATCTCTATATAAAATCGCAGTCTTATTTCCGGAATCTTCTTCCAGAATTTTCCTCAGCAGGATCCGGCTTATTTCATAATTTTCTTTTTCAAAAAAGCTGATTGCCTCGATAAGAATTTTACTGCTATCTGCTCTTCTCCTGATATGATCCGGAATTTTTAACCCGGATTTTTCTGAATATTCCCGGTTGATAAAAAGAGAATATTCGCGGGATGGAATAATTGTTTGCGAACATTGTTTTCCCGAAATAATTTCGTTTGATAATTCCCCCAGAAGCATCCCGACCCGGGCATAGAAGGGAGTAATGCTGAATGTTGCTCCAACTTTTGCAAGAACCGGAACGGGGGTCATTAGAATAATATTGTTCTCCTGGCAAAATTTTGAAAGATAATCAAAGTTTTCCTGTGTGAATAACGGATCAGGAACCAGGTAGAAGGCATCTGCTCTTCCTTTCAGATTTGAAAGAGCATTCCTGAATTCATTTTTGTCCGTAATCGCAATGGCATTGTAATCTATTCCGAAATAGGAGTCCTGGTAGTAGCCTTCCTTTGCCGTATGCTCCCCCTGCGGACTGGAATAGAATGCAAAAATCTTTTTTACTGAAGGCTTGAGATCCTTCACTGTATGGAAAAACTCGGAAATCGGAACATCAGTATTTACACCACAACTGTTTTTTTCCTCACCGGATAGAAGTGTTTTCGGTGAACTCACAAGAGAGAACACAATTTTTGTTTTTGTCAGGTTTTCCATTGCCGATTTAGTTGCAGGAAAACCGAGGGTCAGGATAAAAGGTTCATTTTTTCTTTCGATAGCCGAAAAATAATCCAATTTATCATTGTCGCTTAACGTATCAAAAAAATGCAATCGTAGCTTTGCCCTGATGGTAGATTGCAGGTTGTGCAGGGTCGTTATATAAATACTGGTGTTCGAGGACAGAAGCACGTCTATTTCCGGCTCCGCAACCAGACCTGAGCCGGAAAGATGTATAAATACAATTGAGATGAGAATTGTAATTTTGACAGGCATCCGGATAAAATCTATTCTGTTTTTTTTCACACTCAATACCTGTATGTCAGTTGGAAGTAGATTTCTCTACCCGGTTGGGGGTGATAAGGGGAAACGAAACCGTTCGGATTTTGTATAGTTGGCTGAATTGAATCAACAGGTCTTTGTGCATTTCCTGACTGTCTTCCCATCCCTACATAGCTGGTATTAAGGAGATTCAAAACCATTAGTTGAGGTTCTATGTTTGCAAATCCAAAAAAATTTTTCAATGTCAGCGTTAGATTATAAATTGTATAACCCGAAAGGTAACCGTCCGGTGTTCCTTCCGTTACATAAGGATATCCATTTTTGGATCCGGTAAAATTATAGTCATATGGATTATAGTACGTGTTTGTTGATGGTGCTTTTCTTTTCCCCGTCCAGTTCATCCGGAGATTAATGTTGAGTTTATTCAAAAGGAAGTAATTGATTCCCGCGTTTAATTTTTTTGCAGCGATATTATCCAGTTCCTTTCCACTCGTAACGGTAGTTACGTTTGTGAGAACTCCGGACTGATTTGCAGTAAAATCATACGGAGTCTTCCTGTCCCTTCCTTCTGTGAAAGTATAGTTCACGTAAAAATTTAAATCACGAAGAATATTCGCATCGATCTCGATGATTGTTCCGAATATATGAGTTGGTTTAAAGTTCTGAAAATACGTTGCATGTTGTCCTGCTGCTCCAATGACATACTTACCATCGCTTGGATTTGGAGCTTCCGCGATCAGATTCTCCAGCTGGCTGATGAAATATCCCCCCTTAAAAGTTATGGATTGTTTCGGCGAATAGGTAACTTCTACTTCGGATGTTCTGATTTTTTGCGGTTGCAGAGAAAGATTTCCGCGAAATTCATCATAGATTTGAAATACGGTCGGTGCTTTATAGGCCTCACCGTATAAAAGTTTGAAATTTATTTTTTCAAAGGGATTTCCGACTAAACCGGTTCTGGGTGCCCAGACGTTTCCATAATCCGTGTCGGTATCATGACGGACTCCTGCGGTGAATCCATATTTGTTTCCAAGGAATTTTTGCTCATCCTGGATATAAAACGCAGCGTTCGTCGAATAGAAAACAGTTGCCGCCCCGGAAGTCTGATCTTCCCATCGGCTCACTATCACGTTTGAATTTGTGCTTTGTCTTTTTCCGAGGGAAACTCCACCACCATTGTCGCTGGAAGAAGTTCTTTGCGTTTTATCAATCTGCAATCCGTAAACGAGTTCATTCCCGTTTGCAATTCTCTGATTGAACTGCTGCTGGATACCGGTGAGATAACTTTGCCCGTGATATTGTTTTTCTTTATCTGCAACGGGTGGAACCTGTCTCGAACCAATAAATGCATTATCAACACTTTGATACCGGTATGTATATTCAAATCCTGTATCCGGCAGAATACTTGTGTTGCGTATGTAAACCTTGGTCATACTCGTGAAATTTTTAGTTATCTCCATGTCGTATGACGTATATAAAAAATAACCCTGATGATGTTTCTGATACGGGATATTTTTTGTATTAGCAAAATATTCATAACCGGGAACGTAACTCCCCAATCCTTCTTTTTGATCCCAGTAATTGAACCCCAGGGTAAAATTTTTATAGAACATTCGGCCACGAAGAAAAATGTCCTTTGCGGAATCATTGAATCCATCCGGTCGAGGTTTGCGTACTTTACCCGGAAGCCTGTCGTTGTTTATGGTTCCATATTCTCTTGTTGTGACTTTGTCCGGCTCCCTGTTGTTGTGAAAATAATTTCCAGGATCGGGACGGTTCGCTCCACCGTCCCCTGACGTCTGATAATATCTGGCTGCCAGCTGGAGTGTAACTCCAGATTCAAAGCTGTAAGTAGAAAGAGTTTCAGGCATTTTTGTATTGTTTGATCCACCCATCATTCTTGTTTCAGTAGCGAATCCGCTTTGTTTTTTGCCGGTGAAAAATTGAGTTCCTTTTTTTGTGATCACATTTATCAACCCGGCATAAGCGTTCGCTCCATAAAGAGCAGATCCTGGACCAAGAATGATCTCCACCCGCTCCACATCTATAAGAGTGTTTTCAAATCCGACCTGGCGGAGCCAGCCGTTGCCTATGTCATTCTGAATTATCCCATTTTCCATAATGAGGATTTGTGTCTGGCCAACATCTCCGATCCCCCGGAGCAACAGATCGGTTGGATATTCTCCTGAGTCGTTGAATGAATTGAAATCAAAACCGGGGACATCTTTCAGTAGTTCAGTCAATGTCCGGTATCCGCGGTTATGGATTGTTTCAGAATTAATTGCAATTACTTTTGCGGGCGCTTCTGATATTTTCTGACTTTTACGTGATGCAGTGACGACTTCGGTGTCGCCAAGAGATTTGAAAATCTCAGCCGAAATTTTTGCGGAATCTTCAGTTGCAACCGGAAATTTAAAATCTTTCCCGATTGGCAGGCTCAAAAGATTGTCATAAATATTCTCCCTGATTTCAGTTCGCCTTGGATTTGTTGTGACAGAAAGAATTGCAAGATCAGAGAATTTTGTGATCACTGATTTTTTTGGTTCCCTGTATTTATCCTGAAGACTTCTCATTTCAGCACCGAGAGATTCAGAAACTTCACTGGAATATTGTATACTATCCACGAGAAATCCTGTTTCCGGGTTATACAGCTGGCCGTAAATAGTCAGGGAATTTTTATCTGCGGACGATTTATAAAAACCTTCAAAGTAATATAGCGCTTCCTGGTCTTTGGCGGTGCGGATTCGTTCTTTCCTATCCGGTTCATCTGATCCTGTCACCAGGAATCCTGATTTTTCAAACCGGAATTTCAAATCATCGTTTATATCTTTTTCGACCGGTAAATCATTACTTCCTTTGTA
>JAIOQL010000447.1 GCA_021413405.1 Leptospira sp. | reverse complement strand
GTCTTTGTATCAGGTAATGTTTGTTTCGATGCTTCTTTTTTCTTCACAACAACTTTTTCAAACGTATATGCAACCGGTGCATATCTCATCTTTTTAAATTCACTTTCTTTACAGTGAGCAACGGTCACCATTAACAATGTACCAATCAAAAATATTTTATTCATTTTTCCTCTGATTTTAAAATTTTATTTTTTTTAGATCTTTTATTTTTCTTTCTGCAAGGCTGATCTGCTCAATCTGTCTTTTCTTTGCGGTTCCGCCAAAGACATCTTTTTTATCCGCAGAATTTTCAAGGGAAATGGCCGAGAAATAGCCATCCCCGGAAAAGTGCTCGGAAATTTTTTTTCTGTCTGACTCACCGATATCAAACAGATTTTTTTCTTTGGTAACACAAACCGATACAAGGCGTCCGACCAGTTCATGTGCTTCGCGAAATGGAATTTTCTTCACAGAAACGAGATAATCCGCGAGATCCGTGGCTGTAGCATATCCCTTTTTCAGGGAATTCTCCAGATTCTTTGTCTGGAATTCCAGTCCAGAAATCATTTCTGAAATTCCTTCAATAGAAATCCGGAGCTGATCTGTTGTGTCGAATAACGGAATCTTATCTTCCTGGAGATCCCTGTTATAGGCCATCGGAAGTCCTTTCAGGAGAATCATGACATGATTCAGATTTGCAATGACACGGGAGGATTTACTGCGTATCAGCTCTGCAATGTCCGGATTTTTTTTCTGCGGCATAATCGAAGAGCCGGTTGTAAGAGAATCCGGTAACGAAATAAATCCAAATTCAACCGAAGAAAAGATAATAATCTCTTCGCAAAGCCGTGAAGCATGGATCATAAATTGTGAAGCAGCAAATAAAAATTCCAGGATGTAATCGCGATTGGAAACTGCATCTATCGAATTTTCCGAGGAAGATGATAAACCCAGTTCCTTCTGCATAAAGAGTCTGTCGGTTTTATAATTAACTCCGGCGAGTGCTCCGGATCCGAGAACCATTGAATCACAGGAGTCATAGGCTATCCGGATTCTTTCGAAATCCCTAAAAAATGCCCAGAAATAAGAAAGGAGATAATGAGATGCGCGCAAGGGCTGGGCAACCTGAAGATGCGTAAAACCGGGCATGATGATTTCAACCGAATTTTTAGCTTTGCTTACAATGATTTCAAGTAGAGTTATTAATAGCGGAGAAATGGATTTTATTTCGTCCATGATGAAAAGTCTGACATCCTGTGCGACCTGATCATTTCTTGAACGTGCCGTGTGAAGTTTCTTTCCAACATCTCCTTTTAGTTCAGTAAGACGATATTCGATGTGCATGTGAATATCCTCGAGCTCCGGGATAAACCGGAAATTACCCTCTTCAATTTCCTTTGTAATTGCAGCCAGGCCCGATTCGATCTGGCGAAATTCCTCAGCAGATAACACTCCGATTCGGGAAAGCATTTTTGCATGAGCAAGACCGGCGCGGATATCCTGTTTATAAAGACGTTTATCGAAACTGATGGATTCACCGATCCGTTCCATAACGGAAGATGTTTTTCCATCAAATCTTCCGCCCCATAGTTTCTTTTTTGCCCGGGATTTCACAGGATACATATATTCCGGCTTGAATGAAGTTTCAACAAATAAAAACCGGAATCTAATCTGATTCTTTCAAGGAATCAGATTCATATTTCAATGCCCATTCTTTGAGCCGCAGAAACTCCTGTTTTGTAAGTTTTGTATTTCTATGAATGATCGAATAATACATTGGAGGCATTTCGCCGGTTTCTATTTCTTCTATGATTTCTTTGGATTTTTTCCCTTTTTTCCGGTCGGACAGATTTTCCCATTCTGAAAAATTCAATTCCTCCCTTCCTTCAGTTACATGATTAGAGACCAGGACAGAAAACGGAAAAATATAGGAATAAAACGGCCATTTTGTTTCGTTTGAATGGCAATCATAACAGGATTTTCTAAAAATCGAGCTGACATCTTTATCCGCCCTCAAATCTCCCCCAATTTCCGGATTATTCCGGTCAACGGGGAAAAATTGAAAAAGCATCAGAATGGCAAATAAAAAGAGGAAGATTTTCTTTTTCATAGTCAGTTCACCGCAGGACAGAAAATTTAGTTTACCAATTGTCAGTATTATTCATGATTATTGTTACGCGATCAAAATATGGAAGTTAACAACTCAGAATCTTTGGTAACCTGGTTTCTTCAGAATGCTCCGACAATCTGGATTACTGCCGGAGTTATTCTTTCAATCCTCGAATTTTTTATTCCCGGAATACTTGTAGTGTTTTTTGGAATTGGAGCAATTCTAACCGGAATTGCGGCTTATTTTTTTGCCATTGGATTATCCACACAGATAATGATCTGGCTTGCCTCCTCCATGGCACTTCTGCTGACCGGGGGCCAGGTTTTGAAAAAAATGTTCCCTTCGAGCGAATCGTTTCAGCCTCCGACCGATTTCGATTACTACGACCGCGAAGTAAAAGTGGTAAAAAAAATTCTGGTAAACAAAAAAGGCGGACGGGTAAGTTTCCAGGGGACGGAATGGGATGCAATCAGTTTTGATGCAGAAATCCCGAGAGGAAAGAAAGCAAGGATCCTGTCGCGGGACAACCTCACTTTTGTTGTAATCTCGGCCAGCAAAAATCCTGAAAATTAATGGACTTTCATTCAAAGTAAAAGTTGAATGGGGTTGGGAACGTTTGTTGCCGGAATATGCATGAACCGGGAAATCAATAGGAAAGGGCTATAAAATTACCAATCAGATCTTTTCGGCAAAAAGACACTGAGACGCAGAAATTTAGAAAAATAAAAATATAGATGCTCTGAGTCTTCGTGACTCCGTGGCAAATAATATAGATAAGCAGTTACAAAAAAATCATACCAAAGGAAGGTGATCTATGTTTGGATTTACAATCATATTCATAGTAGTTTTATTTTTGATCCTAAAAACATTCATTGTAGT
>JAIOQL010000446.1 GCA_021413405.1 Leptospira sp. | reverse complement strand
GTTCAGAATTCGGATCAGCTCCTTTTTTCAGATATTCTGCTGCGTCTTTTGCATTTTTGGTATATATGGAATACAAAAGATTCTGATTGAGATTTAATTTTTCAGCTTCAGAAATTTCAGGCGATTTATTTTCATCCGTTTTTTTTGATTCTGTTTTCTCATCTCCAAAAAGAGATGTAAGATCCTTGTCAGGATAACCCACGAATGCATAATTATAAACCGTCTGCCCATTTTGTTTTGCTTTCTGATACCAGAGAGCAGAAGACGAATCCTGTGGATGGGATAGTTTTTTAACACCCGAAATATCAGCTTCGTCGAGGTAAGAAGAACCAAAATTTTCAGATCCGAAAAGTCGGGCTATGACACCCTGAGCTGTCCAGGGAGCCCAGGTTGCGTAATATCCACCAAATCCTGCATTGAGAAAAGGTTTTGAATACATCGAAATGCGGGAGATCGCTTCTTCGTCTCCGATCACACCCATATCATAGGCCATATTGCCCGCAGTAAAACATGCTCCCAAAAAAATAACAATCGCGCCTTTCGCCGGATGAAGAGTCGAAGCAACATCCTCATTCGAAACAAATTTATTTTTCAAAGCAAAGCCACCTACAGTCGATTGTTTGTAAGGAGGTTTATCCAGATTGCTCCCGACTCCATGCCCGGAATAAATCACAAAATTTGCCCCGTCAGCAGCCGACCGGATTTTTTCCCAGGAATTATCAGGCGAATAGAATTCCTTTACTGCAACTCCTCTTGACCGGAGAAGTGTTGCAACATCCTTGAGATTCTTAATGTATTGGAGAGTTGTCCTCCCGGAATCACCATCCACATCCCCCACAATCAATACAGCGCGTAGGCCGGAGATTTTCACAGTCTGATCTATCAGTGTGGCTCTTTTTTTTATTTCGCTCTGTTTTTCTCCAACGGGAGTTCTGGGAATTTTTAATTCTGCTGATTCCGCAAAAATGTTCCGTTCAGAAAAAGTAATAAACATAGCAACTAAGA
>JAIOQL010000445.1 GCA_021413405.1 Leptospira sp. | reverse complement strand
GATCATATTTATATCATTATCTATAGTTTTTGGAATGCCAACTACAGCGATTTTTTCTCCCCGTTTCCGGATCTCCTCCTGGATAGCAAGAGCTCCTCTCAGAGTCCCGTCGCCTCCCAGGCAAAAAAGCATTTTTATTCCATAGAGGCAGAGAAAATCCACCATATCTTCAATGTTCTGATTTCCGCGGGAAGATGAAAGAAATGAGCCTCCATCGCGATTTATATGAGCAACTTTGTCCGGGGTCAGTTCGATTGGTTTATGTCCAAACTTTTTGACCATCCCTTCAAAGCCATACTGGAAACCCAGTATTCTCGGGACTTTGTACCGATAATGAAGTTCCATTACGATAGCCCTGATGACATCGTTGAGACCGGGACATAAACCCCCGCAAGTCACAATCCCGGCAGTCACCTGGGAAGGTTCAAAGTATATTTTATCAAAAGGACCCGATTGCTCAAAATAGAGAGGATCTCCGGAAAGGCTTTTTTTTATGTCTTCCGGTTGTTCAAAGTTTGTCTGAAACAGAACGACAGCGTTTTCTTTAGTGTAAAACTCATATCCCGCAGGGTTTTGTATTTTGCATTCGCCAAGGCTTTCTACTTTTGTGTCCATAAGCATTTTGAAATCCAATCTAAGTGCGCAAAACTGGCAAGTCTTTGTTAAATTTATCTATAAAAATTTTTTTATGCTGGAAAATATAAGCCTACCCGTCCACAATTGCTGAGTTCGGTCATATCCATATATAGTCCATGAAGTCCAATTTTTTTAGAGTCACATTCACCCTTTTGTATGCATTTACATTCACAGTATTGCTGTCCCAGGATGTGGCATTCAATGACTCCGGATTTCTAAAAGAACCATATAAACTAAGCACCTGGATTCCTTCCCAAAATTTTGAAACAAATAATAACAATTACCTCCAGACCGTTACCGTGCCATTCACTCTCCCTGCAGAGGCACAGCTTTCTCCTGAATATAACAGGCTAAATGCAATTCCGGTTGTCCGGACTGATTCCGCAAAAACCCCTTTCATAGGGATGAGCCTACCGGGAAGCCAAATTTCCCTGATGCAAAAAGATTCAGGAAATTCATCTTTCAGAATTGTTTCTTATGATAACAAATTTGTTGCACCTTCCAATTATGCATCGCGGGACCAATACTCAAGACTCCCTTCGCTCTGGCAAAGCAATGCATCTCCATTGATTAACACCAATTCAGGCATGATGTTCATGTACCTGAAAAAAAACATGGGATTGAATTTTGATCTGTCAATCAGACTGATGGGAAGTCCTTCCGGAAATGCAACAGCAGAATCAGTTGCTTCAGGAATGACATTTTCCTACAGACTTGCAAATAATATCTTTAAACAATTTGAACAAACCGGTGTGAATTTCGTTTTTGGATTATCAGGTCTTCAAAGACTTGATGACAGAATCTATCCAAAGGCAGACCAGATAAAAGGCAGAACTGTTTCCATCAATCCTGGTTTCACTTTTACTACACGTTCTATGATGTTTGAGGGAGTCGTCCAGTTGCCTCTTCATCAAAATGCTAACATAGGCGAAGTAGATACTATGTGGAAATACGAATACCAGGGAAGACTTGGTATGAAATGGTATCTTCCTGAATTCATTAAACCTTAGCGCTAATCAATCTCATTCGTCCTGACCTGTAGGATAATAGGCCTCTTCCGCACTCAGAATAATTCCCGTACGTGTATCGATCACCCTGCAATTGATATCCACTCCACTGCCGAATGGATGAATTATCCCCATGATTACCGCATCAACTTTCAGGATATCACCTACCTTTTTCGAGAGTGTTACGTCCAGACTTCCAGTCAGTGAAAGATTGTTTTCCTGAAGTGTTTTCTCAAACATCAGTCTGTCGAGAACGCTTGCCCGGCTTTTTTTTACAATTTCAGTAGTCAGTTTTTCTGCGAGGATTCTTCCGAGACGGTGGGGCTTCCCTTCTGTGTCAGTGA
>JAIOQL010000444.1 GCA_021413405.1 Leptospira sp. | reverse complement strand
GTGAAACCTTCTTTTGTCTTCGCATTTACGTCGGCTTTTTTCTCAATCAGCAGGCTCACTACGTCAGTGAACCCCCCTCTTGTCGCCAGCATCAGCGGGGTTGTTCCAAATTCATCCCTTGCATTAACATCAGTCATGAATCCGTTCAGGGAAATTCTTACAAGTTCAGTATTGCCTTCTTTTGAAGCATTAAGTAGTGCAGTCGATGAAGTAGCACAACCGATAGCAGAGAAAGCGAATAACGCTATTGATACAATTTTTCTTTTCATAGAAATCAATTTTCGCAACTACTCAACGCATCCAATTCTTTCTCGTCGCTGAGTAGCTACAAATTTACTAACCCATTCTCTTCAGAACTGCATCCATAAACTGGAATGTATCCAATTCTTTCTTATTTGAATCAGAGCAAAGTAGAACCAGATCCTTGGTCATTTCTCCGCCTTCAATAGTATCCAGAACTGCTTTTTCCAGTTTCTTTCCAAAATTAACAACATCCGGAGTTCCATCGAGTTCTCCACGTTTCATAATCGCACCGGTCCATGCAAAAATGGAAGCAACCGAATTCGTTGATGTAGTTTCCCCTTTCTGGTATTTCCGGAAATGACGTGTAACCGTCCCGTGGGCTGCTTCATATTCAAATTGTCCGTTAGGCGACACCAGAACAGAGGTCATAAGTCCCAGCGATCCGAATCCGGACGCAACCATATCACTCATCACATCCCCGTCATAATTCATAAGAGCCCAGAGCATTCCGCCTTCATGCTTCATTATTTGTGCAACCGCATCATCAATGAGATAGTAGCTGTAGGTAATTCCGGCTTTTTTCATTTCGTCTGCTTTTGCCTCCGACATTTTATCAAAAACTTCCCGGAAACGTGCGTGGTATTTTTTTGAAATTGTATCTTTTGTCGCAAACCAGATATTCAATTTTTCAGAGAGTGCGTAGGCAAAACACGATTTGGCAAAACTTTCTATGGATGGATCAGTATTGTGCATTCCCATGACCACACCGGTTTTCTTGAAATCGTGAACGGTTACACGGGATTTTTCTTTTCCATCGGCAGTAGTATATACAAGTTCCACTTTTCCCGGTTCGTCCACACGGATCTCCACATTTCTGTATATATCACCATATGCATGACGTCCGATACTGATTGGTTTTTTCCATGAGCTGACAGCAGCAGGAATGTTTTTCAGAATAATCGGTTTTCTGAAAACAGTTCCATCAAGGATTGAACGGATCGTTCCGTTTGGAGAAGGCCATTCTTTTTTGAGA
>JAIOQL010000443.1 GCA_021413405.1 Leptospira sp. | reverse complement strand
CAATCCGATCCCGTTTTTCAAAAGAAACACTACCTGGATCCATCTGACTCCTAAAAACGAATCAGAACTTGCCAAACTTCTGCAAAAATATGATATTCACCCGCTCACAATCGAAGACATATTAAACCCGCACAGCCGGATCAAAATGGAAAAATTTCCAAACTATACTTTCTTTGTATTTAGGGGATTGCATTTCGAAAATAACCAGATCGAGTCGCGAAATTTCAATTTCCTTATTACAAAAAACACTCTAATCACAATCGTAATCGATCATAGGAATACAATAGAAGATATCATCACAGAATGGGATTCCTATAAGCAACTTCTTCTCAAGGGCCCGGAATTCATTGTTCATAGAATCATAGACGTTGAGACAGACCATATTTTCCCTATTATTTATAAGATCGAAGACCAGGCCGAGGCAATTGAAGCACAGGTTTTCAACCAGACGGCAAAGCTTGATATTAATTCAATTTTTGTAATGCGCGGGAACCTGCAGCACATAAAAAAAGTGATCCAACGCCACAAAGAAATCCTCGATGAGCTCGAAGATGTAAAAACCAAATTCTTCTCCGTCGAATCCGAAGCATTTTTCCGCGATGTCCGTGATCATTCTCTAAGAATATTGGAATCCGCTGAAAGTATAAAGGAAATGATATCCTCTGCGCTGGAAGTGCATCTTACTATTTCTACACGGCGATCCAATGAAATAATGAAAATTCTTACGATCATGACTGCGATCATGCTCCCGATGACACTGATTGCAGGAATATATGGAATGAATTTTGAACACATGCCGGAACTACAGTCAAAATATGGCTATTATTTTACTCTCGCGGGAATGGCAACTCTTGGAATGGGAATGGCACTTTATTTCAAGATGAAACGCTGGTTTGCCTCGCCTTTGTTTTTTGTCAGTTCTTCCGCAAGTTCTTTTACGATAGAAAGTTTCCTTGAATTCTCAATATTGTCCGGATAAAGCAGAATAGATGCAAATTGTTCAGGCCCTCCTTCCGTACCGGCCGGATGAGATTTATTTATTTCAATAACTTTTTTGATTTTTATGAAGTGAGCAATTAAATGTAAACTCAGCGCAGGCGCAGCCTCAATGATTTCATCACAAATCGGAATATATTGACGGACAAAATAAAATTCATCAAGTGCTTCAATCAGAAATTCCAGGTTTTTTGTTTCTTTTTCTGCCTCAATGTTTTTTCTTCGCTGAATTTTATTTTGGGTTTTCTTTTCCTTCGACCGGACATCATATTTAAACTCCCGGTCCATCTGTTCATACTTAATAATCGATTTTGCCTGCGCATAACCGGCATCGGTGAAGCTTTTAATACCCAAAAATATGAAAAAGTGGTAATACCAGGGAATAAACCGGAGATATAAACGTTGAAGATTTTCTCCATAAATTTTTATGAATTCCTGATCTTTAAATATTTCAGAAAGAAATTTCTCATTTGATTCGAGCAATACCCGAAAATGGAAAATGGTCTGATCCTTCAGGTTTTTTGAATAAATCTGTTTATTGATTTCCTTGAGATTTGATATGTCCCTCCAGGCAAAAATGGAAATCTTGTTATTCCGGTCATTCCATTCTGCAGAAATAATTTCCTGATTCCGACGAAGCTCCGGGAGAATCGAAAAATCAAATCCCTGCTCATCTTCCAGATTTACACGCAAAAATCTGGAATCAAAATCCGACCCCGGGTCCATCATTGCGCTGACATAGCGACTTATGTTGTTTGCCTGTTCAGCTTTTCGCTTGCTAATGTTTAAATTTTCAATTTCACTGATGTAACAAAGAACGAGGTCAGTAATCAATTCTCCAAACCAGCCCCTCTTTCCAGCAAAATAATTATGGATTGCACTTGCTTTCTTTAATTCAAACGAAAAAGTTTTTGAATTATCCGGTTCTTCGTCATACTTTTCCTGTTCTTTTTCTATTCCCGAAATTATTTCCTGAAGATGAGGTTCCGCTTTCTTCAGACCCGGAACTACCTGAGATTCAAACCGGTTCAGGCAATAGCGCACTATATTGTCAGATCCTTCTTTCGGAATAAAAATGTATCCGTCTCCTTCATGAAAAAAAATTTTCCTGTTTTTTTGAATGTTTTCGCGAATGATTCTTTTGGTAGTTTCCAGAATATCATTTGCCGGTTTTACTTTGAATCTGTCCGGGGAGAGTATTGATTCCAGCTCATCAATTTTTTTCCCTTTTATCTTCCGGAACAGAGAATTTGTCAGTATGATTTTCAGATCTTTGGATTCAGTTGCTGCATCGAGGATGTAATTCTCAAACACTCTCGTTGAATTCTGAATAATGATCTCAAAAATTCCTTTGAGAGAAAAGTTTTTTTCCGGCTTCGCCAGGAAAAAGGAAACCGGGAAAATCACATTTTGGTTTTCATGCCTTATTTCAAAAATATGTGCTACCAGTTTCATCTTTACAAGCCTGGCAAGAATGGGACTTATCTCGGAACCGGATCGTTTATCTTCTCCCGGGTTGATCATTGGCTGATAAAGCTGTCCGGATGAAGCGCTTTTTTCTGAAGTTACGGCCTGGATCTGCTTTATAAGTTCTACGGATTGAGAGTCCAACTGGAAACCGGAAGATGATTCAAAACTGTCTTTGACAAAGATCTCGAGGAAACTATATTGATTTTCGGGATCACCCATAATTGTATTCAGTTTTCAGATCGCTGACATACCACCATCTACGGCCCAGTTTGCGCCGTTAATGTAACCTGATTCTTTATCCAATAGAAATGTCACGACCCGCGCAATTTCCGCTGGTTCTGCGATCCGTTTCGAGGGAGTTTTATCGACAATCTCTTTCATGTGATTTGAAATTTTATCCTCTTGAATTCCCATCGATGTATTTACATATCCCGGACTCACCAGATTAGACGTGATCCCGGAAGGGCCCCATTCATCGGCGAGAGATTTTACCATTCCGGCTAACGCATGTTTCGAGGCAGAGTATACGACAGAATTCTTTGAACCAACCCGCGAGAACAGAGAACCGATTAAA
>JAIOQL010000442.1 GCA_021413405.1 Leptospira sp. | reverse complement strand
TGTTTAATTTTAAAGATGGGGAAACAGTTTACATAGAACCCTGGAGAGCGAAAGCTTTCCCGGTTTTGAAAGACCTCATTGTGGACAGAAATGCTTTTGATAGAGTGATCCAGTCCGGTGGATTTGTTTCCATCAATACAGGTGGAGCTCCGGATGCAAATGCTCTCCCCATTCCCAAGATCAATGCAGATCTCGCTATGGATGCTGCAACATGTATCGGTTGCGGCGCCTGCGTAGCGTCGTGCAAAAACGCATCTGCAATGCTTTTCGTTTCTGCAAAAGTTTCGCATCTGGCTCTTTTACCACAGGGACAGGTGGAAAAGAAAGAGCGTGTCAGAAAAATGCTTAATGCCATGGACTCAGAAGGATTTGGAAATTGTTCCAATCAATATGAATGCGAAGCAGCCTGTCCAAAACACATTAGTGTTCAGTTCATTGCAAAACTGAATCGGGAATATATCCAGTCTTAGGAGGACTTCATGTCGGTAGAAATCAAGGTGCCTGAAATGGGCGAATCAATAACTGAAGCGACAATTCTAACCTGGTCAAAGAAAGCCGGGGATTCAGTTAAGGCTGATGAAATATTACTGGAACTCGAAACAGATAAAGTTACGATGGAGGTTCCCTCTCCCGCTAATGGTGTATTAAAGGAAATCAAAAAGAAAGCCGGTGAAATCGTGAAAGTTAAAGAGATCATTGGTTTGATTGAAGAAGGCGTAGTCGTAAACAACGGCTCACCAGCTTCTTCCCCTGCTCCTTTGCAAAGCAAACCGGAAGTTTCTAATCAGGGATCAAAAAATGAAACTCTACCACCCGCAGCGCGCAAAATGGTTGCTGAAAATAATCTGGATCCTGCGAAAATTTCAGGAACAGGAAGAAGTGGTCAGGTTACAAAACCGGATGTTATAAATTATATGGATCAGAATAAAACCGCTGGAAATTCTCTTTTACCGGAAATTCCAAAAGCGGTTCCTGTTCAGATTAATCGGGGACAACGTGAAACCGTTGTGCCAATGACCAGACTTCGTCGCGCTATTGCAGACAGACTTGTTAATGCTCAACACACTGCTGCAATTCTCACAACCTTCAATGAAATAGATATGTCTGCAACGATGAATCTGCGGGCCCAATATAAAGATAAGTTTAAAGAATCGTACAATGTAGGCCTTGGATTCATGAGTTTTTTTACAAAGGCTTCTATTTCTGCGCTGAAAACATTTCCGGCTGTGAACGCTGAAATTCGCGAAAATGATACTATCTACAAAAATTATTATGACATAGGAGTGGCTGTTGGTGGTCCCAAGGGACTGGTTGTGCCTATTATCAGGGATGCAGATCTACTTTCGATGGCTCAAATTGAACAGGAAATCGTTCGTCTGTCAATGAAAGTAAAGGATGGAAAAATTTCCCTCGAAGACATGCAGGGGGGGACCTTTTCGATTTCGAATGGCGGGGTGTATGGTTCAATGATGTCGACTCCAATATTGAATCCTCCTCAGAGCGGTATACTTGGTCTACACAATATCGTAAAACGGGCGGTAGTGGTGAACGATCAGATTGTCATTCGCCCGATGATGTACGTGGCTTTGTCTTATGATCATAGAATTATAGATGGAAAGGAAGCTGTTCAGTTTCTGGTTAAAATCAAAGAAGCGATAGAAGATCCTTCACGACTTCTTCTTGAGGTTTAAATGGCTAAGGAATTTGACGTTACTGTAATCGGCTCCGGACCTGGCGGATATGTTGCCGCCATCCGTGCTGCACAACTTGGTTTCAAAACAGCAATCATTGAAAAGAGGAAAACTTTAGGCGGGACGTGTCTGAATGTTGGATGCATTCCATCAAAAGCACTTCTCGATTCTTCCGAGGAATATTACAAAGCAAAGCATAAACTGGGAGATCATGGAATCGATATTGGTCAGGTTAAACTCGATCTGAAAAAACTTCTAGCGAGGAAGGATAAGGTTGTTTCTGAAGTTACTGGCGGTGTAGATTTTTTGATGAAAAACAACAAAATAGAAAGATTTCACGGATTTGGGAAATTGATATCTTCTTCTGAAATAGAAATAAAACTGGAAAGCGGAAACACAGA
This sequence comes from Leptospira sp., assembly GCA_021413405.1. Taxonomy (GTDB): domain Bacteria; phylum Spirochaetota; class Leptospiria; order Leptospirales; family Leptospiraceae; genus JAIOQL01. Next base: position 5,920 of record JAIOQL010000442.1, on the reverse strand, counting down.
AATTATCAAAAGTAAGAAAATAATTATCGCAACCGGATCCGTTCCCATTGATATCCCCGGGTTCGAAATCGACGGAAAACAGGTGGTTACATCGGACGATGCGATAAATCTGGAAAAGGTTCCGGAACATCTGATCGTAATCGGTGCCGGAGTTATCGGATTAGAACTCGGATCAGTGTGGAGAAGACTCGGCTCAAAAGTAACTGTTGTGGAACTCCAATCCAGACTGTTTGGAAACACAGACAAGCAAATGGCATCTCTTGCACAGAGGATTCTTGAAACCCAGGGATTTGAATTTTTGTTTGAACACAAAGTGATCGGTCTTGAAAAGAAAAATGGAAAAGTGAAAGTTAGAATCGCGGATTCATCTGCAAAAGAAAGTGACGTTGAAGGTGACGTTGTTCTTGTCGCTGTTGGAAGAAGACCGTTCGCAGACAATGTAGGTGCTGAACAGATAGGAATAAAGTTCACATCCCGCAAAAGAATAGAGGTTAATCCTCACACATATGAAACAAATATACCCGGCATCTATGCAATCGGTGACGTAATAGATGGTCCGATGCTTGCTCATAAAGCGGAAGAGGAAGGGATTGCAGTTGTAGAAACTTTTGCAGGACAATCGGGACACGTAAACTATTCAGCTGTGCCATATATCGTTTATACCTGGCCCGAAGTTGCCTGGGTGGGTCTCGGCGAAGATGAACTGAAAGATCGCGGGATTCAATATAAAGTTGGAAAGTCGTTATTTAAATCGAACGCCCGTGCGAAGGCAATGAATGAAGCTGAAGGTCAGGTAAAAATCATTGCAGATAAAAAAACAGATAAACTGTTGGGTGTTTATATCATTGGTCCGAGGGCATCGGATATGATTGCTGAAGCAGCGGTAGCTTTTGAATTCGGAGCAACTGCCGAAGACCTTGCCAGATCCTTTCATGCTCACCCTACACTCTCTGAAATCATTAAAGAAGCAGCTATGGCTGTTGATAAATGGGCTATTCATGGTGGATAGATCGATCAAAATTTCATCACTATATACATACAACTTTTGAATTCCAATTGAGGAGATTCTTATGAATACTGAACAAACTATGGCTCTCACTACAAACAATGCCGCATTGCTTGAAGAAATGTACGATGTATATAAGACAAATTCATCAAACGTAACGCCTGATTGGGCAGCTTTCTTCCAGGAAATAGAAACTCAAAATTTTTCTTCAAATGGGAAAAATGGATCCCATCCGGATATTGCGTCTTCACTGGTGGATCGGAACGCTTCTTCGCTTACCGAGATGGGACTGATGAATCTTTTAAACGCTTACAGGAGACAGGGACACCTCGCGGCTAACGTTGATCCACTCGGAATCCTGAAACCGAACAGGGATTTCATCAACCAGAAACTGAAAAATCTTCAGCCTGGAGACCTGGAAACAACCGTTAATTCCCCCGGCTTAGGACGTGCAAAACTCAAAGATGTAATAAACTGGTATGAGAAAACATACTGCGGAACAATCGGATCCGAACAGTATTATATAGTCAATGATGAAGAACGGGAATGGATCCAGAACAAAATGGAATCTACTGCAAATTCAGATAAACTTGATAAGGGAACATGTCTTCGTCTTTTTGAAAAATTATTCCAGGCAGATTATTTTGAACAGTTCCTGGCGAAAAAATACGTAGGTAAAAAAAGATTTTCTCTCGAAGGCGGAGAAACTATGATCCCTATGCTTGATACAATCATAGAAGAAGCAGGAGCCCATGGAATGGACGGGCTTGTAATTGGGATGGCTCACAGAGGGCGATTGAATGTACTTGTGAACACAATAGAAAAGCCTGCGCGTTTAATCTTTGCTGAATTCGAAGAAAAAATAAATAACCAGGATCTGGATCACTATGCTGATGTAAAATACCATCTCGGGTACTCAAATGTAAAGATGACAAAGTCCGGAAAAGAAGTTAAGCTTTCACTTGGATTTAACCCGAGCCATCTCGAAGCGGTAAATCCTGTCGTAACAGGTTCGGCTCGTGCGCGAAAAGGCCTGATCAATGATACTAATCGTGAAAAATACATGCCTATTTTAATTCACGGAGATGCGGCATTTGCCGGTCAGGGAGTTGTTGCAGAAACTCTAAACCTGATGAACCTCGAAGGATACACAACCGGGGGAACATTTCATATTGTAATCAATAACCAGATAGGATTTACTACATTACCGGAAGAATCCAGATCTACTTTGTATGCTACTGATCTTGCAAAAGGATTCCAGATACCAATATTTCATATTAACGGAGATGATCCGGAAGCAGCGCACAGAGTTGTCAAGCTATGCCTTGAATACCGGCAGAAATTCCATAAGGATGTAATTATTGATCTGATATGCTATCGCCGTCTCGGGCACAATGAAAATGATGAGCCGGCATTTACACAACCGATTATGTACGAAATAATAAAGAAACATCCACCCACCGTAGAAATATACGAAAAAGTTCTATTAAGCAGAAAGAATGAATTTTCAACAGAAGACCTTGATTTTATAAAAAATGGTTCGAAATCAGGACTGGAAGAATCTTTTAACCGGGCAAAAGAAGAAGATGTAAAAATGCAGGTTGAAACAATGCAAGGAGTTTGGTCTAAACTATCCAAAGAACCACTCGATTCAGAACCGGCAACAAAACTTCTTGCAGGACAGATTCAAGGTGTTGTAAAAGCACTTACTGAAGTTCCGATAGGGTTTAGCCCAAATTCAAAGCTGGTTCGACTTTTGGAAAACCGGAAAAAAATGGCATCCGGTGAAATGCCGATTGATTGGGGTTTTGCCGAGGCACTTTCTTTCGGTTCCATTCTACAGAATGGTTTCAGGATTCGCCTTTCAGGTCAGGATGCCCAACGGGGAACATTTTCTCACAGGCATGCAGTCCTTGTAGAATCAAATACCGGGAAGAAGCATGTTTCATTAAATCACATTTCGCCAGATCAGGGAAAATTTGAAGTTGTGAATTCTTCGCTTTCTGAGTATTCAGTTCTTGGATTTGAATATGGATTTTCTCTTTCCGATCCTTCAACGCTTGTTATCTGGGAAGCACAATTTGGTGATTTTGCAAATACTGCACAAGTTATATTTGATCAGTTTATTAGTAGTTCAGAGGTAAAGTGGCAGAGATTATCCGGTCTTGTAGTGCTGCTTCCACATGGTTATGAGGGTCAGGGGCCCGAGCATTCCAGCGCAAGATTGGAAAGATATCTCCAGCTCTGTGCACTGGATAATATGCAGGTTTGCAATTGCACAACTCCAGCACAATATTTCCATTTGCTTCGCAGGCAAATCCTCCGGAATTTCAGAAAACCGCTGATAGTAATGAGTCCCAAAAGTCTTTTAAGATTTCCGGCTGCGGCTTCAGCAATTGAGGACCTGACTCAGGGTGCGTTCAAAGAAGTAATCATAGATAAATCTGTGGATCCGAAGGATGTGTCCCGGATAATTTTTTGCACCGGAAAAGTGTATTATGATCTTCTCGAAGGACGGGAGAAAAAGAATTTAAAGAATGTTGCGATTGTAAGAGTGGAGCAATTATATCCTTACCCCTCAAGTGGAATCAAAGAAACTCTTAAATTTTATCCCGCAGCAAAGGATTTAATTTGGGCTCAGGAAGAACCCAAAAATCAGGGCGCTTGGAAATTCATAGAAGATCATTTAAATAAAGACTTTGGGAAAAACCAATTGCAATTTGCTGGAAGAAAAGAATCGCCAAGTCCTTCTGCGGGGCAATTAAAAGTTCATATGAGAGAACAGCAAGAACTGGTTGAGCAAGCACTAACTGGCAAATAGAAAATCGATTATAACAGAAGTTGATAAATTAATTACCGGTTTATCATTCTGTCTTTATTTTAAAAGTATCCTGTTTGCCTTTTTCAATTTCTTCGTCGGAAATCTGATATTCTTTCTGTAAAAACTGCCGGAAGTCCATTGACTTCTGATGATCCCTGTCCCCATCACATTGACGATTTGGAATAAGCGATTTTGTCCGACCCGCAATAGTGATCGGTTTTAGAAACATTGAGTTCATTAGCGGGCATACCCCGGGTTTTGGCGAAAGGCCGTTTTCCGCACAGGTGGCACCCATAATTACACCTTCTGGTGGCAAATCTTGTCCATTTTTATCTGTAAATTCCGGATAGTTTTTCCCATCATAGAATCTTCTGTACATTCTGCCCCAAGGCGGAACTGCGATGAGACCTGCCGATTGATTTCTACCTAATGTCAAAGAGTTTTTATCAAAACCCATCCAGAGAACCGTTGTCAACCTCGGGTCAAATCCACAATACCATGCATTCGTATAAGATGTAGTTGAACCGGTTTTTCCGGCGGCAACTCCCTGATAATCTCCTTTTTCTTTTTCACGAAGTCCACCAGCAGGCGTTCCCATTCTATTTACTTCCATTAACATACGACGTAATATGTATGCTGTTCCTTCCGGGATAACCTGGATGGAACCATCTTTCGCTTCATCAGAAAGTTTTTTTCTCACTTCTTTTTCTTTATTCGCGATTATATTTCCACTTTGATCTATCACATAACGCACAGAAAAAGGAATAACGTCTTTCCCTTTGTTTGCAACAATCGAATATCCGAGAGCCATCTCATAAGGAGTCAGTTCAGGAACTCCAAGGGAAAGTGCCGGGCTTGCCGGAAATCTGCTCTTACTCGTTTTAGTCAGACGGGAAACAAAATCGATAATTGGATCCGGTCCAACTTTAAAGTATACTTGAACAGAAACTATATTGATGGACATCGCAAGAGCCCTGACTAGCGGAATCATTCCACGAAAATCACCGCCAATATCCTCTGGCGCCCATCCGTGACCATCATCCGACAAAGTCATTAAGGGCGCGTCCATCATTCCGGTCCCGCTTGCAACTGACCTCTCATTAATTGCGGCCCCATAGACAAATGGTTTGAATGCGGAGCCTGTCTGCCTTCTTGCCTGCATTGCCCGGTTAAACTGATTTTTAGGAGTATATTTATAACCCCCAACCATAACCTGAATTTATCCGGTTGATGGTTCAATTGTAATGACAGCACCTTCCACGTGCAGATTTTCCGAATAGGCTGCTGATTGTTTTCTGAATTCAGTAATTGCTGCTGATTCATTTTCTGTGGGTGTCAGAAGACTGAGCAGATCAGAGGAATCGAGCAGCTCTTTTTCATACGCAACCCGGTAGCTTGCCCGTTCATCCAATTTGCTTATATCCAGTTCCGCAATTGGAAATAAATTTCCCACAAGCGAATAGAGACTTACAAGTTCCCTATCGATACCACTTACATAATTCCTGTTTGCCCCAAACGCAACTTTATCCTGCCTAACGAGAGCCTTTCCCAATTCTTCTTGAGCAATTTCCTGTTTCCGGATATCAAGGGTGGTATAAACCTTCAGACCTGAAGTATAAAGCGCCTCTTCACCAAGTTCTTTCTCAAGTTGCTGTCTTACATACTCTGTAAAATAGGGTGCCCTATCGAGCCGATTTCCTCTTGTGGAGCTTGCGGGTGACTGAGTGATTATAATTGGCCAGTATTTTTCCCAGAAATCTGAATGAATCTTTTCAATTTTTGATTTTGGTAAATATCCATTTTCTGCCATTAGTTTCAGAACTTCCCTGTGAGCTTTCTTCGCTATTTCCGGATTTTTGAAAGGGGAATATTTTACCGGTGCCTTAGGAAGCCTGGCTAGCATCGCACCTTCCGCCAAATCAAGATCACGTACATCTTTCTGGAAGTAAACTGATGCCGCAGAAGAAAGCCCTGTTGAGCCATGACCGAGATAGATAAGGTTGAAATAAATTTCAAGGATTTCCTCTTTTGAATACTCCTGTTCGATCTGCAGAGTCAGTAGAGCTTCGATGAATTTTCTTGTGAAATTTCTC
>JAIOQL010000441.1 GCA_021413405.1 Leptospira sp. | reverse complement strand
CAAGGAAGCCGCCAAAAACGGTTACTGTGTCACCCGGCCAGGGCGGGAAAACGTTTTCTGTCAAATTGGATAAAAAAAAGAAAATCCAGATCCAATGGAGATCCTGACCTGCCACCCATTCCAGTAAGATCCGGATATACTCGTCGATATTCATATTTCCTGATTGATGCTTTGACTTTTTTTCCTGCAAGCAGGATAGTGTTCCATAGAATATTATTTAACCGATTATGAATAGAAAATTTTTCTCTTTTTTCGCTATCTTTCTCGTTTCAATTTCCGTTTCCGGAAAGGAAGAAAAATGGATATCTGACCGGTTGATCATAAGAGAATATCCTGACAATGTAACCCGGATAATTCCTCGGGAATTCATCCCGGAAGGATCTGTGCTACTGAAATCTACAGATTTTAGGGGTGCGTTTTCTGAAATTACAGAAGCGTCTTTAATTTTATATCACCCGATGAAATTGTCTGAGCTGGAAGCATATTATAATTTTGTTTTTAAAGCCCTGGAATGGAAAATCCTTCAAAAGGAAATTTTAAGGGATAAAAAAGAGCTTTTCCTCGCAGAAGGTCCCGGGCGAAAAATCATCACCCTACATATTATAGATGAGATCACTCAAAGAAAGATAAAAATAATTCTCCGCAAGAATAGCGTATTCTGAATGGCACCCGAAAATAAATACAGTGCTTACATTCTATTTGCAATCATAGGATCATTGTTTCTGGTTACTGGAATTTTTGTATTCCTGGTTTATCGTCCTTACTTCTGGTCATGCTTCGTAGCTTTTATTCTCTACATTGCAACAAGAGAAAATTACGTAGCACTGAAAACAAGACTTCCTGAAAAGCTAAGGGGGTTATCTCCCTGGGCGATGATCTTTCTTGTATCCTGCATTGTGATAGGACCGAGTTTTTTCATTTTGAGAACTCTCATAATAGAAACACTTTCTCTTCTTTATATTATCAAACAGAATCTAAGCGAAGAAAAAATTATTTCGACTATGATGAATTTTCCAATAGTCACAGACTACTTTTCAGACAATGAATTTTTTTGGGTGGGTCTTTCGGATACCTACAGAGAAATCGTTGGATCTTACGGGGACATCCTAAATGTGGACAGCCTCTACGGAATATTGAGTAACGCAACTTCCATCATAATGGGAAGCCTCGAACTACCGGCAGGGATCATAGTAAATTTATTTTTTTCCATTCTGCTCCTTTTCTTTTTTTACAAAGACGGGTACAAAATGGAAAATTTTCTGAAACACCAGCTTCCTTTTTCCAGGGAACTTGAAGAGAAAATTGGGACTAGAGCCGGTGAGGCAGTGAAAGCTGTGATCAAAGGAAACATATTAATTTCGTTTTTGCAGGGAAGTGTTGTAGGAATCATACTTCTGTTTTGCGGAATTCCGAGTCCGTTTTTTTATGCGAGCATTGCTTCTCTTTTTTCAATGATCCCGATCATCGGGACAATGGTTGTATGGCTTCCAGCTGGGCTTTACATTGGATTCATAGAAGGCAAATGGATTCTTGCAATCTGTTTAATGGCTGGATGTTTTGCTTCGTACCTGATTCTTGAAAATTTAATCAAGCCGAAAATGCTCGATAAAAAACTGAAGCTTCATCCGTTCCTGCTTTTT
>JAIOQL010000440.1 GCA_021413405.1 Leptospira sp. | reverse complement strand
GTAAGGACAGAAAGAAATCAATTTCCCAGCTTGTCGAGGCATTTTCAGATGAATTTCTTTTACGGGGAATTCTGGAGAAACTGACAAATGTCCAGGTAACAATTTACACTTCTATTCTGAAAAGCAAAAATGTTCTTACCCTCGGGGAAATCGTAAGGAAGGTAACCCTTCCTCCGCTCAACGTAGAGATGGAGCTGAACGTTCTCCGGAAATATCATCTGGTCTACCAGAGAAAAAATCGCGAGCGTCTTACTAATAATCTCGATAAATACCATGCTTATGAGAGCATAGCAGCTCTTGTAAAAATCGAACAAAACCTTCGTGGGGAAAAATATAAGCTTTCCCTTGATAAAATCGTTACAAAACTTCCTGCCGAAGAGATTTCATCTGTCTGGGTTAAATCACTTGGATTTAAGAAAACCCCTTCTGTTGATGATTTATACAAAGCGGCTATTTCCAAAGAAGGGCTCCAGGCCGTCATTCATACATTGAGTGATCTGGAAAGGGATGTTCTGCAATATATATTCACACACGGTGGAGTGATTGAAGCGGATATTATCCGTAATTATATTCTCGTAAACCGGGGAAAATTTGAACAGGTAATTCCTGCGTTGCTCCTTCGCCATCTGGTTGTGGATCTCTATTTTATTGAAGACAAATTCATCCGGGTCATTGTAATTCCCCGGGAAATCCTTCAATATCTTCAGATTCATCCGATAATCCCGTCCGTTAAAAAAGGGACGAGGCAAAGACAGGAAAAAATCACCAAAAATGATCTCGATTTCTTTCTTAATATAAAGAAGATGGTTTCGTTCATTTCCAGGAAAGGACTCAATCTTGCAAAATCCGGCAAAGTCAAACAGGCTGACAATAAACGGACTGAGCAGGATCTTCTTAAACCAGACATAGAAATCTTTCCTGAAAAAGGCCAGGTCTACCAGATTGAGCTGATCCTTCCGATTCTCCGGATTTTAAACCACGTAGATATCAAGGGTGAAAATATAATTCTTTCCGGGGATATCGAATCCTTTCAGAAGAAGGATATTTTTGAACTGATGAATCTTGTTATTCATGAAGTGAACGAAGTCCGCACCAAAAGGCTGAATCCTCCAGAGGTATTTTCAGCGATCGATGTACCTTTCTATGACAAACTCATTCTTGATAAATGTGTTAAACTGATTATTGACTATGGAAAGATCAATCTTTCTGTTCTGATCTCGAATATTGTCCGTGATCATCTGATTCTTTCACCGGGATTTAAAATACGGAATTTTGAATCTGATTTGGCTGAACTCAGGAAAGAGATAATCAGCGCGGCATTTTATCTTCACTTGTTTGGACTTTTGGAAGTTGACTATCCTGTTCGCAACATTGCTTTATCGGAACTCGGAAAATATTACTTTCAATCCAAATCAATTCCAAAGCATACTGAGAAAGGCGGGATCATGATCAATCCCGATTTTACAATCATTGCCTTTCCGGAAAAAGTGTCTTTGCATGGCATTCATCTCTTAAAAGTTTTTACCGAGCTAAAAGATTTCGATAGGGTTTATACATTCACCCTTACGAGAGATTCATTTCAGCAGGGAATTTTGCTAGGGTATGAGCAAAAACAGTTTGTTCAATTTCTTCGTGAATCGAGCAAAACTGAACTCGCACAAAATCTTCTGTTTTTACTCGATGAATGGGGACAAAACCTTCCAATTGTAACAGTTACTGAAGATTGCGTTCTTCTTAAAACTGTTGATCCTCATGTCATGGAACTTCTCATGGGGCAGATAAAAGGGAAAAGAATTGTTCTCGAAGAGATCAGCCAGACAGCTATCATCATTGATAAAAACAAAATTCCTGATGTTATTTTTATTTCTGAAAAGCTGAATCTGATTATAAACCTGATCAGGTAAAAATCGTTGAACCATTGGCATATGCCGGATCATCATCTTCGATGATTTCCAGCCCTAAAAAACGTTTATTTTTCGGGATCGGTGATTTTGATTTTGTTTTTGAAATTCCAGGCGCGAAATGGAGTTAGAGCCTCAAGTCTCTGATCGGCTACAAAATAGAGCCTGTCCCCATACTTTACCAATCCGCCTTTATAATGTGCATATTTAGTCTTGTGATCGACCAGGCCGATTTCAATTACTTTTTTCCAGTCTTCGCAAGTTTTGAGAGAGGGGACTTTTCTAAGGTGCAGCTCTTTAATTGCGTTTTCTTTAACTGCGTCCCGTAATATGTGTTCCCATTCCATCGAGAAAACTTCCCCCAAAAAATTTAGAATAGCCTGACTAAACCGTTAGTCCCCGTCAATGTTATTTTCGGTTCCTTAAAGTCTTTTTCTGAAGTGAATATAAAAATCGGTAAAACCGTTGTTTTTCCAGTATTCAACTGCTTCCTGATTTTCCTTTATTGCGCGAAGTTCAATGGCTGCAATTGAGTGTTCCTTCGCCCAGTTTTCAGTATATTCAAGGAGGGAGTGCATATATCCCAATTTCATTTTACCGGTTTTGGTCACCGCCAGATCAATATACAGATTTTTCTCTTCAACAAGGTATGGTTTATGTTCAACCCGTGCAATCAGAAGGGAATTCAACTCTGCCGATTCATCATCGATTGCACCTATAAAAAGCACTTTGTCCGTTCCGCAAAGTTTAAAGTAAATATCCACCATTTTAGCGGCAGCCCTGGGACGGATTCTGAAAAGCCCGTCGAGTTGCATTCCGTTCACCTTCCGGAAGAACTGGTTCACCAGTTCAATTGCCTCATTTCTGTGCGACGTATCCAGATGCTGAATCTGAAAATTTTTCGCAGGTGTCCGTGAAGCCATCTACCTGAAATCTACTTATAAATTACGGAATAAAGACCGGTTGTACTTGTTTTCTCTCCCCGTTTTTGCAGCGGTTGGGTCCACACAATCTCTCCAGTCTCTTTCGCCAGAACTACGTTATTGTCTGAATTGACATACAACCTGTTTTTTCCGTTGAGAGATACGGCTGAAAGGCTTTTGTCGGGTAGTGCAATTTTCTCCACCTTTGTCTGTCCGGCACTGATTTTGTAAATAGCATCTTTACAGGTGAGGATAACGTCATCTTCCTGAACTTCATAGGCAATGATTTCTTCATCGAGCAATGCATTTTTCCGGTAAGAGCCGTTTGTTGAAAATTCGTGGATCTGCCTGTTTTTTATCAGGAAGAGCGCATTTTTCGCTGCAATCAGATCTGTGATTTTGCCTGAAGATGAATCGGCGATTTTCTTCGGAGTTTCGGCTAACGTATTTAACTTTGCATCGTAGAGCGCCCACTGGATATTTCTCCCGAGATCAGTGAAAACTGCAATGTTCCCGTCCTGAGCTTTTGTCCACACTGCATTCTTGTCTATTTTGATTTCCCCTGTTTTTTCTCCGTCGAATGAATAGGATTGAATAAATTGTTTTTCTCCCCTGACAAAAGAAATAAAAATTCCATCACCTGCAAAGAGGCCCGTAGGGTTGATTTTTCCGAGAGGGATCCCGTGGATTTTTTTTCCGGTCTGAATGTCCAGCTGGTCGAGTGAATTTTTGGAAAGTGCATAAAGCCTTGTATAAACACCGAGGAACTGGTATGGTTCTTTCAGTTCCACCCGCCATGAAGTTGATTTGTTTGAAGCGTTTATTGCACTTAGAGATGTTCCGTAATTAACGATGATCTTTCCATTGATAAAAATAGGGGTAGTCTCCGGTTTCCCGCTTAACGGATATTTCTGAACAATAACAGCCTCGGGTGAAGTTTTAAGGAGTCTTGATTCAGCCAATTTTGCATATTCTGAATCCGGAAATTTTTCTGCCAATTCCTTTGCGAGAGAATTCTGGAGTTCTTTGTCTTCCTGGTCGCCTGATTTGGCATTTTTCGCTTCTAATATACGGATATATCCATACAGGTTTGTTGCGCTCCGTTCCAGTCTAACGGCTTTTTTTATGAATTTCTCAGCATTTTCCAAATCATCCTTCTTATAGAAAAGATATGAAAGATGATAGTATGAATCCGGAAATTCTGGAAATTTTTCTGTGAGCTCACGAAAAATTTTCGTTGCTTCATCGAAAAGATTGTCATTAAAAAACATGATCCCCAGGTTGTATGGACCGAGTTCGAGGCCGGAATCCTTGGCCCCGGCTTCAGTGAATTCCTCTTTTGCCCTGTTTTTATCTCCATTCCGGTAATAGATTATTCCCCTGGCAATGTATGCCGGTGCAAAATCCGGATTGAAAAAAATTGTTTTGTTCAGGTAAATTAATGATTCCTCTGATTTTTTTCTTTTCAGATTTATAAGACCAAGTTCATAATTTGAGTAATATGAATCAGGACGGGTTTTCAGAATTTCCTGGAATCCTTCTTCTGCTTTTTCTGTCTGACCTTTTTTCAGGAAGAATGCATAGATCGCTTCCTTGATTTCCAGTTTTCCTTCTTTTCCTGAATTCACTGCATCCTGGAGAATGAACATTCCTTTCTCTTCTTCGCCAAGAGCGATGTGACATTCTGCGATTTTGATCAGGAGAGAAGCCTTTGTTAATTTCTTATATGCCGTTGAATAGTTTTCCAGTGCATCCCGGTATTTTTTTGAATCAAATGCGGCATTTGCTTTCTTTACGAGCGGAAGAATGTCGCCGAATTTTTTGTTTTCTTTGATGACTCTTTCAGTTTCCACCAGCTCAGGAATTTCCGGGTTGGTTTTCCTGGCTTTTTCTACAAGGTTCAGTGCAGAATCATAATCCTCTTTCAGATTTTTCTCTACTGCCATTTTATGGTAAAGTATTCCGAGGCGAAACAGAACAGCTTCGTTCTCCGGGTTTTTGGAAAGAATACTCTTATACAAATCTTCAGCTTTCCCGAATTCCTTTTTGTCTTCATAAATTCTTCCCACCAGAATCCCTGCCAGCGGGTCGTCTTTGGTTAGCGAAACAAGCTGATCAGTGAGTGCTTTCGCTTCTTTCCTGTTTTGAGCAGAATAGAGGCGGATGAGCCCCTGGATCGCCGGGATATTGTTTTTATCTTTTGAAAGGGACTCTTTAAAACTTGACTCAGATTCGCTATATTTCTTCGCAATAAAATGTGCTCTACCGAATGCGTTTGAAACCGATGGTTCTTTGGGGCGGAGTGCCTTTGCTTTTTTGTAAAAAACAAGAGCCTCTTCTGTTTTTCCTGTACGCAGAAGTTTGTCTCCTTTTTCGATCAGCAGGGATGCTTCAACCAGGGCAAGGGAGTCTTTTGCTTTTTCTCCACCCGGAAGTTTTGAAGCTTCAATGAATTCTTTTCTGGCTTCTCCAAATTTGCCTTCTTCGATAAGTGTATAGCCGAGATTCAGTCTTGGCTGAACATTCTTGGGATCCAGTTCTTTGGCCCTTGAAAAAGATACGATTGCCTGTTTTCCATCTCCTTTGGTTTTGTAACTCAACCCAAGCCTGTTGTGAAGGGAGGAATCTCCGGGAAACAGTTCGAGGCCCTTTTTTAGTATACTGATGGACTGTTTGTGCTTTTCAAGCTTCGAATAGACGAGACCCAGGGAAGAGTAGGCATCAACATTTCGTGCGTCATTTGCCAATGCTTTGGAAAATGCGCCCTCTGCTTCCTTGTATTTTTCTTTTAACAGGATTACATTTCCGAGAAAAATGTAGGGGGCTGCAGTTGACGGGGAAATGGAAACTGCATCACGAAAATATTTTATTGCGGAATCATAGTCTTTTGACCTGACGGCTTCGTTTCCTTTCTCAAATAGTTTTGCAAGCCTTGTCGCGGATTGTGATTCATTGGCGGATTTATATTTTGGATCGAGTCCTTTTGCTTTATCAAAATATGCGTCGGCTTCTTCATATTTTTTTAACTGGAGTGCTGTATCTCCGAGCTGCATATAAAGCTGAAGAGGCTGCTTGAATCCACCTCCATCTGCTTTTTTTAAAGTTTCATAGGCCTCTTCGTATTTTTTGAGAGATTTCAAAATCACTCCGGCCTTGAATGAATACAGTTTGTCTTTTGGATAATATTCTTCTAGGTTTTTATAGACTTCGAGAGCTTTGTCTTCCTCACCGAGAGTCGTCAGGGTCAGGGCATATGTCAGAAGCAATTGCTCGAGTTTTGGCGAAATTTTGATTCCTTCTTCGTAAGAAATTTTTGCTTCCTTGTGATTTCCTAGGCGGAACTGGCAGGATCCAAGAAGATAGTAACCCTCAGCAGACGGGAAAATTTCGATGGATTCGGCTGCTATTTTCTTTGCGTCTTCAAACTTTTCTTTCTGAAATAATTCATTCCCTTTATTCAGAACCAGTTTTGCTTTCTTTAGTTTTGCCCTGTCTTCCGGACTAAGGGTTGATTCCCCCTCGCGGGAAGAAGATTCCTTGAGCGGAGGTGCAGATTTGCAGTTTGAAATGAAAACATTCAATGATAGTAAAAATAGGATATAAAATGATAGTTGGCGCATTTTTCCTCCGAGCCTTATTTTTTTGGTAGAACGAAATTTGGATAAACTATTGATAAAGACCGGAATCCCTTTTTCAACACTGGAGATTCACCGCGGGTGAGTAAAGACAAACGCCAGTGCTTCGAAAAATCCAATGGAAATTCGTGAACCATTTTGTTTCCGAGGTAAATCTGGAGAACATTTTTCTCTTTGTCCTGGTATGATACGAAACGTACCGATTTGCCTTCTTCCGGTTCATCTTTTTTGTAAGAGTAGCTTCCTACAGATTGTCCGTTTGAAGGAAACCGGTAAACCGAAGCGCGTTTTCCTTCGATTTCCACGACGAATGTTTCCTGGTCTTCAACTGAAAATGCCAATGCCAGCTTTCCTTCCCCTGTCATATCTGTGGAATTGATAATTGTTTTGATATCTACGATTCCGGGAACAAGTGGATGAGTCGAAACTCCCTGCCATCCCGATGAATTATCTTTTAACTTTTTGAATGTCAGCTGATTTTCAAAAACAGGAAGAATACTCCCGTCACCGACGGGTATCCAGAGATTTCCTGATTCTGGTTCAAATGCATTATAGAGTTCAGTCGGGAATGCAAGAGAGGAGATTTTTTTTTCTGAAACAGTGACTGCTTTTTCAGAAAGCACCATGTTATGACCCGTTTCTGATATTCTGGAAAATTCGATTTTGTATACATCTGCATTGAGATTGTTCACAAAGAGGGGAGTCTCACCTTTTATAAAACCATCCCAGGAAATTTTGAGCCCTGCGGGGAAGCTCATGATTTTGAGTGCACCGAGGACATCGTCATCTTCCCATTCATGAAAGACTTCCTTTGTCTCTCCGGCGCGAAGATGTATCGCCCTGGTTATGTTTTCTTTTCCGGCTTTCTTGAATTCGAGAACGTGGTCACCATCTCCAAGTTCGAATGCGTTAAGCGGCAATGTTCCTGCTTCCTTTCCGTCTGCGATCAGAATTGTGTCACTGGATGTCGTGGATACATTGATTCTGGCAGAAACCGATTTTTTTAATGCAGAACTGATCTCTGATGCAGAAGGTCTGTTCAGGTTGATGACTTCTGTTCTGGATTCCTTGAGAAAAATGTAACTATGCCCGTTTTTATACAGATCCGCTTTCCTCGGACTGTTCTTTTCTTTTTTCTCCGGGGAAATAATCTTCCCGTCATATTTTATTGCTGCAAATTCAGTTGAATTCACAGGATCCTTAATTGTATGAGTAATGCGTATTTCATCTTCCGCTCTTTCGATCTTAGTTGTGACGAGAGCATCGACATCTTTGCTTTTCAGGTCTGATAGAAGAGCTTCACTCTCATTCCAGTTCGCACTGATCGCCGTCTCTTTACCGGCCGATGTGATCCAGGTAGTTTTAATTTCCTGGGAAATTACCGGGAGAAGTTTTTTATCTATGTCCTCTGCGAATTCAAAAGGCATAAAAGCATAGCCGGGATTACGTTTGGATTTCGCTCTCTGCTTATAATCGATTTTTGAAAGGATTTCAGTGACTCCCTGTTTCAATTCCGGGGCAACCCGAAATTCCGGTTTATCTGTCTGAAATGTTTTTCCTTCGAGTATTGTGACCGAATAGCTCCTGGCCAGCATAACCAGCGAAAATAGAAAGGATATAATTTTAGAATTATTGTTCATAGTCGTTTAAGTATTCAAATTAAATTTCAAGCATTGTGCATTGAAAGAAAATTATTCACTTGCCGGAAGAATTTTTCGTGTTAGACAGGATGTTCAAAAGCAGTATTTGGAGTTTTTTGGGGTGTGAACAGTAAAGTGCTGATGAAGATGGGGAACAGGCAACTTTTAACGAAGCCAAACCGATAACTGGATTGAAAACCATGGATCAGCATGATCCTAAAGGATTGGAGGCGTAGTGAATATTTAATGAAAAAGTTTTTTAACCACTTCTGTGAAGAAAGGAAGCAGAACAGTGACAGAAAGAATTGCTGCAAGAATCCACCTGGTCTGGGTAGAAAGATCTGACTTGAGTTCTGCTTTGACGTTTGCAATGTCGGTTTTGACATTGGCCACATCTGTTTTGATTTCTGTTCGAAAATCTGCCATTTCCAGTCTGATTTTAGATGTTTCTTCCGTGATTCTTTTATCGAGTTTCGAAGTTTCTTCCGAGATTTTTTTATCGAGCTTCGATGTTTCTTCCATGATTTTTTTATCGAGTTTCGATGTTTCTTCCGTAACAGTTCTTCCAAATTTATCGGTTATGAGCTGGACTATGTCCTCTTTTTGTGCATTAAAAGAAACATTCAGGAAATCTACGAACTGGTCTGTCCCTTCCGGGCCTAAGACCTCTTCGAGTTTTCTAGGGACTTTTTGTACGAGCGCCATGAGAAGAGGTTATGCGAGAAAATTGTTTTGTCAACTAATTTGAAATCTCTTCTCGGTTTAATTTCATGGAGTTTCGTCTTTGGGCTGAATCGGGTGGAAAGGTGTAATACATAGGA
>JAIOQL010000616.1 GCA_021413405.1 Leptospira sp. | reverse complement strand
TTTGATAACAGCCACCCGTTCTCAAGCGGATCTTCCGAAAAGAAAAGATGACCTGAGTAATGGATAATATTTTTTCCCCGGATCAAAGAAAGTAACTTGAGTTTTGTTATCTGCTTTCCGCCTATGAATTCAATATCAAGTCTTGAAGCAGGAACTTTTTGCTTTAACACTTTAAAAAGCTCTTCCCCTTCTTTTTCGGCCCATTTCAGATCTTCAGTCGGATCTGCAATTATCAGCATTTTTAATTTTTCCCGGTCCCTGTTTTCCTGAACTGAAAGTTCGCCCCTAACTGTTTTTCCGATGAAGAATTTATCAGACAAAAAGCAGGTACCGTCATGCAATAATTCCCAGGGTATGACACTCAGTGCCGGATCAATCCGAAAATGAAGATTTTTCTTTGTCGTTAATTTTAACTTTTCCGCTATCGCAGGAGGAAAGAACTGCTCAAAAAAAGTCTCACCCAGAATCTTCAGTTCCTTCAGAATATCAGGAGTAATCACACTTTCACTGCTTTTTTTTCCGGAAAGTGAAATGGATACTTTTGCGAGATTTTCGACTTCTTTGATGAATTCGAGAATGAGATCCTCATCCATTGTAGACTGGAGGTGAGATTCGGCTGCGGGGCTGTCACTTTGAAGAACGTTGAAAACGTTCACGTTCCCTACTCGATCAATGAGCAAATCAATCATGGCTGCAAAGAGTTTAGTCTGTTACGATCGTCACGTCAAATGATTTTGAAAAATTTTCGCCCACGAATTCGATGTTATACCGGCCTTCCAAGAGTCCAGGGAAATTTACAACGCCTTCCGAGTTAACTCTTGCAGATATGATAAAACGATCATCTTTTCGAAGATTGACATAATAATCATGACCAATCTTCAAAAAATTCATCTGAATAGTCAGAAACACCGTGTCCGGGCTTTCTTTAATTAACTGGTAGGAGATTTTCGCACTTTCTGCCAAAGATTCCTGAAGTGTAATACTGGCACCAGTCAATGGATTCAATGATCTCATGGACGGAGAGGATATTTCCAAAGGGATCGGGAAAAAATTATCGAGGAGGGAATTGAGTATTTTTATTCCGTTCTGACCAATTTTGACAATCAGGCTGCCAGTTTCTTTCTTTTCAGTATTGGCAAGA
>JAIOQL010000615.1 GCA_021413405.1 Leptospira sp. | reverse complement strand
CATCGTAATGTATTGTTTGAGATTAAATACGTCCCGCGCAATGACCATCAGTGTAACAACCATGGCAAATCCCGAAAAAATCGCACCTGCAACGAAATAAGGGGGTAGAATAGTTGTGTGCCAACCCGGAACGATTGATACAGCAAAGTCATAACTTACAATTGTATGAACTGAAAGAACCAGCGGGGTAGACAGTGCAGCCAGAATCATACATACAATCTCATAATGAGACCAGGCACGGTTTGAACCAACCCAGCCAAGCGACAAAGCACTATAAAGAGTTTTCTTGAGCTTGTTTGTGGCTCTATCGCGAACAGTTGCTATGTCAGGAATGAGACCAATATACCAGAATATAAGTGAAATGGTAAAATATGTTGAAACAGCAAAAGTGTCCCAAATCAATGGGGAGCGGAAATTTACCCAGAGAGGTCCCCTTTCATTTGGATAGGGAAAAAGCCAGAACCCAACCCAAGGACGTCCAATGTGGATAATAAGAGTACTGGCCGCAGTCAAAACTGCAAAGATTGTCATAGCTTCCGCCGCACGGTTTATCCCGGTTCTCCATTCCTGGCGAAATAAATACAGCACAGCTGAAATCAAAGTTCCCGCGTGACCGATACCGATCCAGAATACAAAGTTGACAATGAAAAATCCCCAACCTACCGGGTTGTTGATTCCAAGAATGTATAATCCTTCATACATCAGGTAACCAATAATCCCTATGTCTACGAGAGTTATTGTAACGGCAAGTCCAAACGCCTTCCACCACAAAGATGTTGGAAACAAATCAATCGGTTTAACAATGTCTTCCGTTACCTGTTTGTAGGTTTTGTCTCCTTCTACAAGAGGAACTATATCTAACTTTTCTTTTATTGCTGCAGTCATTGACATCGCGTAACCCTCAACTATACACTTTTATTTCTGACCCTGGTCATATAACTGACCTGTGGGCCTACATTCAGGAAATCCAGGATCTTGTAGGATCTAGGATCCTTGATATATTTAGATACTTTCGATTCGGGATCATTTATATTTCCAAAGACAATCGCATCTGAAGGACAAGTTTCCTGGCAAGCGGTTTTGATCTCGCCATCCTTAAGTTTCCTGCCTTCATTTTTTGCTTTTAATTTTTTTTCTGCAACCCTGCCCGCACAAAAAGTACACTTTTCCATTACTCCACGCGAACGAACCGTTACATCGGGGTTCAATCCAAGGTGTCTCGGTGCTCTTGTAGATTCCATACCCTTCCAATGCTCCATCCAATTAAACCTTC
>JAIOQL010000614.1 GCA_021413405.1 Leptospira sp. | reverse complement strand
GTGAATGGAAAACGTCTCGATAAACCTTTTTACAATTCTTCTGCCGATGGAAATTTCAAAATCATGCTTCTTTGGGGAGATGGAAAAGTGGTAGGAACCGATTCAGTAAATGAAAGAGGTCCGGACATTACCCAGGCAGTTGCCAGAAACAACGCAGTCAAAAAATGGGGTGAGAAAGCAGCAAAATCAGTTTCAAAAAAGCTGAAAGACGAATGGTTTTCTCTTTCTGAAGGTAATTCAATCATTCTGAAATTCAAAGGTCTTGATGCCGGCGATGCAACCAAATTTGCGGATGACCTGAAAGAATTTACTTCAGTAAAAGAAGTAAACCAGAGAACAACAGATGCTGCAGGTTCAGAGTGGGAAATCATCTATCCTGGAAAAGAATCCAATTTTTCCGAGGAACTTGTCTGGAAAAAAGACAAAGGATTTGCTTATCTTGCAAAAAAATCTCTGGAGATCAAATCTTCCAAACGTGGAATTGTTACTCTTGAGTTTGTAGAACCGAAGAAGTAATTTTTAATAGAATAGGGTTGTGTAATTAAGTCACTTCGATACAATTTTCGCTACCGGCTGCTGAGTGAAAAACCTAATGTATATTAGGTTTTTTGTATAGAAGCACCGGCGAAAATCAATCAGTGACCGCTTTTACACAAGCCCCCTTTTATTTTCCTCTATCACAGAAAAGTTTTTTCCAATTCCGATCTTGAGTTAAAAATAAATTCTCAAACCTTTGGCTCCTCGGCCCGGGCATCGTCGTCGTATTCGCAAAAAGAAAATATTTAAGAACCAGTTGTCCGTTTATTTTTTCATCACAATATAATTTCTTATTACATTTCAATCCGTTAGTCTTCTCTCCTTCCTCCAATTCAATTGAAATAAAGGCTCTGCCGACAGGATTCCACGACTGAGGAGAATAGAGACTTCCCTCGAAATAGTAATTCCCCTTTTTTTTAACTCTCACTTTGAATTTTAACAGGAAATCAGAAGTCAAAACGGATTCCTCAAAACTTTTTGGAATCAATTCCAAATTGAGGCTCCCAAAATTAAATGAACTCACCGAATTCATTTCATTCATGCCATCTTTGTATCTGACTATAATGTCATAGTTGTGCGGATCTTTTGTAAATTTCGAAGAGGAAAATATCCCGGTATAAATGCTATCACCGGAGATATCAAATGCTCCGCCACCATCTTTCATTTCGACTGAATCCAATATTTTTCCCTGAATTCCTCCGGATTCAGTCAATATCGCTGTAAATTTTTTTCCGGTTTTCTTTTTCCCCGAAAGATCAGAAAGATAAGCATGAATTGCAATTCTTTCACCTGGATAATAAGTATTTTTGTCGAGATAGTGAACGAGGAAAGAACCGTCTGCCAGTGGCCTGTCAATTGCCTTTACAGGATAGATCGTTGTTTCATTTTTTATCGGGTCACTGGCAACACCATTTATTACAGGGATCCGTTCACAGTAGTCCGGCAATCGTCCAGGATCAGAAGAGGTTTCCGGATGAATTTCCACCTTTGGAAATA
>JAIOQL010000613.1 GCA_021413405.1 Leptospira sp. | reverse complement strand
CTCGCAGTTGTCCTGATCTATATGGTTCTCGCGGGGCAATTTGAGTCGCTGATTTTTCCCGTTATTATGCTTGGTACAATCCCATTGATATTTATTGGTATCGCACCTGCAATGATCATCACCGGGAAAAGTATTAATATCAGTTCTTTTACAGGGATCATTTTACTCGTCGGGATCGTTGTAGATAACGCTGCGCTTTTCTATGAATATGTCGAGATCCTTGAGGAAGAAGGAAGAAATCTCGAAGAAGCAATTGTAGAGAGCGGAAAAATTGTTCTTAGACCAATCATCATGAACAATGGAACTACATTGCTCGGATTACTTCCGGTTGCACTTGAACTGGGCGAAGGAACTGAATTCCAGTCGCCGATGGCGATAGCGGTTATCAGTGGTCTTGTGGCATCAGTATTTCTTTCCTTACTGCTCATACCCGTTTTATTTTACTATCTCCGGAAATGGCAGGACGCGAGGAAATCCGGGTAATGGAAACGATTACTTCAAAATCCATAAAACATCCTGTTGCAACAAGCATGTTCCTGTTCGGATTTTTACTGATGGGTGCAATTTCGTTTTTCAGAATTCCATTATCTTTATTCCCCAACACTGCCTATCCCGGGCTGACTCTACAGACGGAATACTTTGGAGTTGGTCCCGAAAAAATAGAGGAAATTCTTACCAAACCTCTGGAGGAATCGATTTCCAAAGTTGGCGGAATTGTACAGATGTTCTCCACGTCAGAGGAAGGAAAATCGAGAATCCATATTGAATTTAATCGTGATGCAGATATTGATTTCAAATCTATGGAAATTCGCGATAAGGCAGATCTCGTGACCGGAAATTTTCCGAGGGAAGTTCAAAAACCGGTTTTGCTGCGGTACGATCCGGAACAAAGACCTGTTTTTATTATTGTTTTGAAAAGTTCACAAAGATCTATTTATGAACTCCGCGAAATTGCAGACCGCGAAATTAAAAAAATGATAGAGGGAATCCAGGGAGTAAGCGAAGTTTTCGTTGCAGGCGGGAAACCCAGGGAGATCCTTGTTGCCTGCGATATGAACCGCCTTGACACCCATTCCATAACGATGGGAGACATTCTTTCTTCCCTGCAAAAATATAACGTGAATTCTTCTGCAGGTCAGATCCACCAGGATGGAGGGAAATTCCCTGTTTATGTAAAAGGAAGATTTCAGAACCTGCAGGAAATCCGGGAACTGATTATATTCTCCGGCCAGGGGGGAAAGAATGTCCGTTTGAAAGATGTCTCTGAATTTGGATCAATTCTCGCTTTTTTTTCTCTCTGGATTCTTTTATCGTCTTTCCGGAAAGCTCTTGTAATAATCTTCACTGCGGCTTCATCCACTTTGATCTGCTCGTTTTTTCTATTCCTCTTCGGGTATGATTATAACCTGCTAACAATTACCGGTATGATCCTTAGCGTTGGATTTTGTCTGAATGTATCGGTTTTGTTTTTAAAATCTACCGAAAACGGAAATCTTACAGGTGGAATTGACAAAGTGAAGGGCGCAATAGGCGCTGTAATCTTTGTAATCTGCGCAGTATTTTTTCCCCTGATTTTTTCAAGTTCCGAAATGAAAATTATTTATGGCGGCCTCGCAGTCGTTATTATTGTAACTGTTACTACGACTTATATTATTCATCTGACTTTTATTCCCATCATTGACCGGTGGATCAATGTTTCCGTTAAAAACAAAAAAGATATCTCGCGCAAAGGCGCCAAGACGCAAAGATTACCGGCTTTAGAAGAAAATGAAATGTCATTCCGGCGATTGGTGAGCCTGTCGAACCATGTCCGGAATACTATTCTACAATTCATCTGCAAAGGATTCTGGTCGCGCTGCGCTTGCAAGAATGACAAATTTCCTAAAAAGCATAATTCTCCGGCACTCTCCGGCTTTGTGCGAAAAAATCCTGCTAGAGTGGAGACTCCCGACAAGCGGGAGAAAGCTTTTACAATTGGACTGCTGACATGGTTCGGTACAAGTTTTATTAAATCTTTTCCCGGCGTCTTAGCGTCCTGGCGTGAAAAAAGTATCTTTTTATACGATGCATTGACCAACTGGATCTTTCAACTTTTTATCTATATCTCCAAAAAAACAGAACGAAGTATTTTCGTTTATTTACTGATCTTATTTACCGGTGCAATTATTTATTCGAAGTCCAAACAGGAATTTATAAACCAGCTGGAAGAAAAGGAACTGAACGGACATGTGGAATTTCCATCGGGGACAAGTTTCCAGATTACAAATTCTGTAACGGAGAAAATAGAAAAAAACCTGTCAACACTTCATGGGATCAAAGAAGTCAGCAGTAAAATAGATTCAGGCCAGGCATCGATAATTGTGAAACTTGGAAACGCTATTCCGGATACAGAACAGTTCTCCAAATTTCTTGAAACAAAAGTCGGAGACATTCAACCGGCTTTCGTTTATTTTTCCGGGGGCAATGATGAAGGCACATTAAAAGAAATTACAATCGATGTTCTTGGCGAAGAAATTGGCAAACTGGATGAGATAACAAAAAGCCTGGCGAAGAAAGCCGGTACTATTGACGGGGTGGAGAATGTTCTCCTGAGATATAAACCGCCCAGGCCGGAAATGCGGGTTGTAATAGATAAATTAAAAAGCGAAGAGGCGGGTCTCTCATCCGGTATCATTGGCCAGGTTGTTAAGTTTGGGATACAGGGAGGAGTGGCAACGAAATTCTATGAAGAGAACCGGGAAATTGATATTAAGATCCGGTACCAGGAATCATTTCGCAACAATATTGAACGTTTAAAAGATTACACTCTCCGGAATGTGAAAGGAAATTACATACCGCTTCCGGAAGTTGCGTCTTTTAAAAACGAATTTGCTCCTGTAAAAATATACCGGAAGAATAAGAAGCGTTTATTTTCGTTCACTCTTCGCCCAAAAAAAATGGGGTTGGATGAAATTATGAAAAGACTTTCAGTAATAAAAAACTTCCCTCTCCCTGAAAATTACAGAATTGAATATGGGGAAGGGTTGCAGAAGATCATCGAATCCCAGAGAAGTTTCTTTTTCATCCTTATTTTTGCTTTTTTGCTGATCTTTATGGTCCTGGCCTCCTATTTTGAATCAGTAACGAAACCTTTTTATGTACTTGTTCCCCTGCCTTTCCCGGTTACCTGTTCACTCGTTGTATTGTTCCTGGCCGGTATCCCTATTTCCATTCCCGTTTATATAGGCTTACTTTTATTGTCCGGAATTGTGATTAACCAGTCCCTGCTCCAGATAAGCGATCTGGAAAAACGGAACAGCCTGGAAAAAAAGAATGGAAACGAATTTACTTTTGACAGCCATTTCATCCGGAGAATCTCTTTGCCGTTTTTACTGATCAGCGTTGTTCTTTTCTTTTTTTATCTCCCTCTTTGCCTGGTCTTTGGAGAAGGAGGGGGGCTTTTGCGCGGGATCTCCATACCGATACTTTCCGGAGTTTTATCCTCCGCTATTTCTACCCCGCTTTTGAATTTAACGATATTCAGGATCAAAGAAGATAAAGTTATAAGGGAACAATGGAATTATTTTATTGACATCCTGGTTTTTCATTCCAGGTCATTGCTGGAAGAGTTCGTTGTAAAAATCAAATTGTATTTCACGCAATGGTTCGGCTATGCTCACCAGCCAGGGAGCAAAGGATAAGATGAACAGATGGTAATATATTTAGTCACAGATGATAAAGAGACGCGGAAGAATGTGGAACTTGTGCTGGGACGCGTGCTAAAAAATCAGGTTTTGCATGCCCGGGATATTTCCCAGCTCATCGATTACACCGGGCTTAGAATGAAAGACAGGAGCTTCTTTGATATCGGGCTTGTTATCGTTTCTTTGCCGGGAAAAAGGCAGGGGATTCAAAATGCCCTGAAAATTATCAGGGAAAACCAGCACTTACTAAACATTCCTCTCCTCTTTGTGATCAGTAATTTTTCGAGCCTGGATACTGATCTGTCTTCAGATCAGGGTTTGTTCGATATCGTGAAATATCCTTATGCAGATGACGAATTTGTCTTACGGGTGAGGGCTTTGATGAGGTTTACAGAAGAAAGGCAGTACATGTCTGATTTGGAAAAAGAACTGGAAAGCGCTTCAGTGAAAATTATGGAAGTGCAAAACATTATTACAACAGATTCCCGTTCCGGGCTGAGTAATAAAAGAAAACTTATTGAATTCATTTATCATGAATGGGGGAGATGTCTCCGGAATGAATGGCCGATCTCCCTCCTGGCAATTCAAATTGATAATTTCGCAGAATATACAGCCGTTCCCGGTAATGTAAAAGCAGAAGAATCTTTTCAGCAGGTTGCAAAGGCGATTAAAGATTCTGCAAACCGGCCCGGGGACCTGGCTGCGATCCATTCCCGTGGAATCATCATGGTTTGTCTTTCAGAAACAAATGCTGAGGGTGCCTCACATGTTTCAAAAAAAGTGCTGCTTAAAATTTCCGGACTGAAAATAAAAACCCCGCCCGGATCGAAAAATTCTCATCTTACAATCAGCATCGGAATATCCTCCCGGTTTCCGGAAAATCTGTATAAGGGAGCGAGGAAATTGAAGAGCGGGACCGGGCAACGTATACCGGATCAATTGATTGAATCGGCATTCAACTCATTAAGAGAAGCAGTATCGAAAGGCGGAAACCAGGCCTGTACGAGTTAGAGGACAGATAGAGTGTCGCCTAACGGAACAGGAACCAAAAAAATGCAGAATTCATTTAAGAGGAGAAATAGCAAAGATGAAAAAGAAATGGTTAATTTATTTTATTTTCTTTATTACAATTTCAGCGTGTAAACAGGGAGCATCAGCTGCTGACGCGAAAAAAGCAGCTGAATTGAATCAGAAAGGAATAGGGTTCCTTCAAAGTAACCCGGAGGCAGCGCTAATTCTTTTTAAGGAAGCCCGCGCCCTGGATCCCGGAATTTCGGATTATGCAAACAACATTGGCGTGGTATACCTGGATCAAAAAAAACCGGACAAGGCCTTACCATATTTTTTGAAATCAACTGAAATTGATTCAAAGTACGGAAGGGGTTACTACAATGAGGGAGTTGCCTGCCAGGGACTTGGAGAAAATCAAAAGGCTATTGTCGCGTATTCAAAAGCTTTGAAATTTATTCCGTCGCCGGAAATTTATTATAATCTTGGGATCGTTTATTCGCGCGTAAAAAATAACAAAGAAGCAATTGCCAGTTACAGGAAATTTATCGGTTCGGCCCCTGCATCATACGGACGGGCAATTAAGGACGCTAAAGAAAAAATTAAAGAGCTTGGGAATAAATACTGATTTATGTTTGATTTTGATTTCGTCTTAGATCCGATTCCTGCGCTAAAGCGTAGTTGCTGTAATTTTTCCTGATCTCCGGATCGAATTCAATTGACATTTTTTTCCTGGGAATGGAGGAATCGGTTATGAAAATCTTAATCTTGCGTATTTTGTGCATTTTTGCGGCTAATCATGAAAAACGAAAATGGGCGCAAGGAAGCGCAAAATGAAGGATCCAAAAATTCTCAAAATTTGTTTGACTTTTTTTGTTTGGTTGAAATATCCTAATTTGGCATATTATGTTAAAAAATAAATCCTGCTATAGAATATTCGTTTTTGGGATATTTTCATCTTGCCTGTTTGGCGGTGGACTGCTGTTTTGGGATTCTTTTTTGCCACAGATGCACGAAGACACAGAGATTATAGAGAACAGGATAGACGGACTTTCTGGAATGATGGAATCAACCCAGGATAGAATTCAGGTGGCGGCTCTGGCCGAAGAGATTTTTTTGATTGAGGATCACCTCCCCGCCCTGTCGGGCACCCCTCCTTTTGAAGGAGGGGTTGGGGTGGGTGGTGGGGTTGGGGAATTGATTTCCGGTTTTGAGAGATTGGAATTGGCGATCCTGATCCGGGATTTGCGGGTCAATGAATCAATCAGCTTTGCCCCGGTGGAAAAGAATGTTCCGGTTCCGGATGTTTTATTTGCTGACGTTTTAAAATTTTTCTCTCCCGACAACCGTAGAAAAAATGTTTACCGCCCTTCGACTACGCCCAGGGCAGGCGCCGGCACTTTCGGCCATTTTATGGGTCAGGGGATGCTCAATCCTTATGATCTGCGGATTTCTTCTTTTATGCTTCAGGATTTTCATTTTACCGGAGTGAGCGACAAAGAACGTCGCTACTTCGCGCTTCACAACACCAGTCCACCGTATAGAGGATAGAAATTAGATGATAGATAATAGATTTTTTGATCGCGAAGCATTGGCGTATAACGTCGCAAGTGTGTCCATTCTAACCTCTAATGATCTGCCCTCTATTTTCTATACCCCAAAAAAGGAAAAATCTATGCTAGTTAAAAACCTCTTTCGTTTCCCCCAGAAAAAAATCACGTTTCTTCAATTGAGATTGCCATGCTTCGACTGCGCTCAGCACAAGCGTCGCTTTGCTCCTCGCAATGACGTGTCTTTTTCACCACCCCGCCCTTTGGGCACCCCTCCTTTTTTAAGGAGGGGAGATGTGGTTGGGCGTTTGTTGAATCTGGAAAAGTTTTGGGAATGGTCCAAAACGACTGCATTCTTTTCTCTTGTTTTTTTTCTATCTTCTATCCTCTACCCTCTAACCTCTATCGTCGCGCAAAGTGTCCCGCAACTGAACAATGCGAAACAATTTCGCAGTGACGAATTGCAGCCCTATGTGGACCAGGCAAAACAATCACAGAATGAAGCTGACTGGTGGAACCTTATCGGTGGTGGTTCTGCGACAATTGAAGCTGACTGGGAAGCAGCGGTCGATGCGGAAATTTCCACGGTAGTGAATTCAGAGCTTAATTCGGATGTTGTGAACGATGTGAATGCATACAGGCAGGCTTTGCAGGCAGATCTTGAACTTCAGAAACAATCTGCAAAATCCGAATGGGTTGCTGATATGAATGCGTTTATCCAGGACCAGTTAGCTGTGTTTCTCGGAACAAAATCGCTTGAAAAAAATGATGCTATTCTCATTCAGAAAGATTCTTTGATTCAGGCAATTGACCCTACAGTGCAACAGGTGACAACAAATCCTGCTTCTCTTCAGGATCCTGCGAGCCAGGTAGCACAGGGTTACTATGACGGTAAAGCTCTTTGGGATTCCAAATGGACTGATCTTCAGGCTAAGCAGGA
>JAIOQL010000612.1 GCA_021413405.1 Leptospira sp. | reverse complement strand
TTTCTCGTACAAGTATAGGTTGAGGTCTGGCTTCCACTTGGTCTATCACCAGTGTTACACTTATAAGATATTGGAGTATAGTTAGCAGCATAGGTTGAGGTATGACGACAGGTTACCCCGACCAATACATCTGGAGATGTGCAAGAGTAGAAGGAACCATTATAGGTAGCGGGGGTAGATGTGGTTAAGGTACAAGTTGTCCCATCTAATTGCCCACCATTGCCACAATAATATCCTCCTGGACTCGAGGTTGCCAAATACGAATTTATTGCGCTAGAGCCAGTATCAACTGGCGGAGTCCAAGAGACTACTATTGTTCCTGGAGCGGTTCTAGTACCAATAACATTGATTGGCGCATCAGGTCCCAATGAGGCGGCGAGGGCAGCAGAGCCTACAAACTTTGATGGTATCCAGCGCTTTTGTGCAATATTCCAATTGTAAGTCATAGAGGCAATATATTGACCATTATTTTCTTCGCTAACCCTACCCTGTTGGACTCTTGTGGAAACAGTTATTTGCTGGTTAGCACTAACTGATGAAGTAATAGGTATTAGATAAGAAGGATTAGTAGATTGATATAATAGGAAACTACGATTATTTGATGTAGCTCCCGTCCAAGGCGCCCCAGCTGGCAAAACGTTATTGACCCAACTTATACCATCAGAGGAGGCTAGATAAGATGATTGGTTAGTACCAGATATGGCTCCAGAAAATAGCGCTATCTGTGGTCCAGCCGTTGATATAGCAACCCAGTTTCCAGACTTAGGTAACACGCTATCAACCCAAGTAACACCATTATTTGTTGATGTCGCAATGATAGTAGAACCAGCCGCAGCAGTTGTAACGGCAACTAGAGTGCCGTTGATTGCTCCAACTAAGCCCCAACTATGTGCTGAGATTGTTCTACTCGTCCAAGTGGCTCCCGTAGGAGAAGTCGCAATAGAGTTTGTTCCGCTCATAACAAAGTTTGTTACAGAAAAAACTACATCCTTAGCAATGAATGGTACGGAAGGCATTGTTGTGAAGTTAATTAAGTTTGCAGTATAATATCCTGCGGCGGAGGTTGTGGAGAGAAAGATACAAGTGGTAGTGGAACAGGCTGGAGTATAGACTCCACTGGCGATGGTAACAGATGACCAAGTTATCCCGTCAACACTGGTTGCGATATTCGTTGCAGCCGTGGAGGGGGTAGCGATAAATTTTCCTAAACCATATATTACATTAGAATAGACTAGGCTACCGGCGTTAGGTAAATTATTTCTCTGAGTCCAAGTGACTCCATCTGGAGAGGTAAAGGATGTACCCGCAGTATTTATGGCAACCCAGATATTGTTTCCAAAGGTAACGCTAGCCCAGTTGCCAGTGGGTAGATTAGAAGAGTTTAGGATCGCATTAGATGAACTAGATACCCACCAACGATAGAAAGAATTATTATTATCATTATTTAGGGCTGTCCAAGTTGTGGGCTCAACGGTTGGTAGATTAGTCAAGACCCTAGCCGCTGGACCGATCTGCTCAGCTGCGATAGCAATGGAACTTCCTAACGCTTCATGGGCAATCCTCTCATTTTCTGCTTGCTTATTTTGAGAGATTTGGGAAGTTACGACTCCAATTATACCGACGG
>JAIOQL010000497.1 GCA_021413405.1 Leptospira sp. | reverse complement strand
GATAGGGAGAGGATCACTGAAACAGGGCGAATCCCAAAAATCACTTCCGAAAGTTATAGAGAGAATAAAAGAGAGCGTTGTGATCAAACACAACGAAAAATTTGACCTGGATGCATATCTAAAAACAGAAATAAAATTTGATTCTGAAGGCAAGAAAACTTCTTCAGAGGGACAGGAATCCAAGGAATCAAAACCGGAAGTTCAAAAAGCACCGGAAGCTCAACAGCCTCCTGCTAATCCAATTCCGGTTACGAATAAACCTAAGTAATTTTTTTCTAATGTCCGATTCACTCAATGCACTTTTAAGAAGTGTGATTGAAAGCATAACCGAATTTCTGCCGGTTTCATCGACCGGTCATCTTTTTCTTTTTTCTTCGTTCTTTCCATTTTCCGGTTTTGGAGAAAACAATGCAGCTTTCGATGACCTATTTGATATATTTATCCAAACCGGGGCTATCCTATCTGTAGTTTTTCTCTACTTTTTCCATTTAAAGGCTGAACTATTTTCATCTATACGATTTCTAACAGGGAAATCCAAAGAGAAAGCAGGTATTCATTTTTATCTGACTCTTGGGGTGGGAGCACTCCCGGTTTTACTTTCCGGCTTTTTATTCAAATCCTTTCTGGATGAAATAAAATCAAAAGAATATCTTTTGTTGCTGCTTGGTCTCGCATGGCTGGCTGGAGGGATTGCAATCCTGGTCGTTGAAAATAAATTTGCTGCAAACAAATCAGAAACTTCCGGGTCAGAAGATGTATCCCTGTTTCAGGCCATGATGATCGGGCTGATTCAATGCATCGCATTGATCCCAGGGGTATCGAGGTCTCTTGCAACTATCACTGCTGGTAGATTTTTTGGTCTAACGAAAAGAAAATCTGCTGAGTTTTCATTTTACGTAGCAATACCTGTACTGTTTGCGGCTGGTCTGTATAAACTTTACAAGCATCGCATTCTTCTTCAAAATCAGGAGTTGATCCTCATCCTGATTTTAGGATTTTTCATTTCATTCCTGCTTTGCCTGTTTGTTATAAAATGGTTTCTTTTCTATCTGAAGAAATACAGTTTTGATATTTTTGGATATTACCGGATCATTCTCGGTTTTTCAGTTATCATTTATTATTTTTCATCGGGCAGCCGGTAGGAAATTTTTAGTAAAGTAAAATCGTCGGTTAATTCCCCACTGTTTTGAATGTTTTCAGCAATTCTTTCGAGATTGCCTTTTTCAGTTTCCACTTTTGCAAGGAAAAACCATTCGTCTTCATTCATGAGTCTTTCCCCGTCTGCATCAATCCCAATCTGAATATCATCCCGGCCGTCTGATCCGGCAAATATTGTATCGCCCGGTAACATTTGAAATCGTTTAATCTTCAGGGATTTTTTGACGCCGGTTGATCCAAGCTTTTGAATATCATAGGAATCTTCCAGAAATTGCGCTTTTCCATTCCGGTATAATACGCTCCAGGGATGACCGGCATTTATGTAATACAACAAGCCGGTTTCTTCGTGTATAATTCCCATGATAACCGAAATATACATGGAACCTTCAAATGATTCAAAAACGTTTTGAAGTTCTATAAATGTTTCTTCGAGCCATTGATCAGGCGGTATACTTTCCCCAAAAGGATTTATTTTTGATCTCGCAATGACCGAATTGAAAACTACTGCCATTACCAAAGCCCCTCCGGCTCCCTGCATAGATTTGCCCATTGCATCCCCATTAACAAAAATTGTATATTTTCCATCCGAAAAATTAAGATTCGACGTGATGCAGATATCACCCCCGATTTCGTAAGGGTCTCCTTTATAAAGGAAGGATTTTTTCTGTTTTATAAAAAATTCAGTTCCGACGTTTTTACTCTGGTTGTTATTTGCCATAAGAGGGTTTAGAAGCATAGCAGTCCGGAAGTAATCCCCATCCTGCTGTATTTTCAATGCCTGCACTTCCTTTAAAGTTGCTTCCATTTCACTAGTTCGAATTGTAACTTTCTCTTCGAGGTTTATGTTTAATTCCTCGTTTTCTTCATTTAACGTTACGAATCTGTTAGCGAGGACAGTTGCGAGGATAAGAATAAATCCAATGAAAGCAAAACCAACAAGTCGGGGAGCGACAATGATATTTCGTTCGCTAAATACATCAATAATCAGGCAGGTAACCATAAGAACCATTGCGGCAAGAAAATAGAGTGCATCTCTATTTTTCATGCTAAGGCTTTTGAAAATGTAAAACATTCCGAATAAGAGATAAAAAATCCAGAGTGGTTGGACAATATAATGATTTAAAGAGCTGTAACGCCTTACGTCCGATGAGAAAAGAACAAACAGCAATGAGGCGATTGAGATCCCGTCCATGATTTTAGTAAAAATGCTTACGCGGAATTTCAGGAATTTCCGGAGAAAATGAAATAGAAACGGGTTGAGTACGAATAGGACTGAATATTCAATTTTTTTTAGCAGGTACAATTCCAGCCCTGACTCATATTTAATTTGGTTTCTCATGAACTGGTAGATTACAAGAAGTAGTGTGAACGTTCCAAAATAGAGATACTCCGGTTCTTTCCTTCTACGGAAAAACAGAAAAAGAAAGTAAAAACCTGCAGTAAAATATATCATGAGCAGAACCAGCTTGAAATATTCTGCATTATAGAATTGTTTGTCTATGAGACTTGTCGGGCCGATTTCTGTTTTGTCCTGTTCTATTCCAATACTTTCCGGAAAATATTTTTCTACTTTCACAAGAATTACATTTTCTTTTCCCATCCGGAGTAGCCCTTCAGGTACATTGTAAATTCTGATTTTGTCATACGCCTGGGGCAAATTGGAATTCCAGAGTCCTGTTTCGCCAATCAGCACTCCGTTGAAATATGTTTTATCACTGTCATTTATGGCTCCAAGCCGGATAGAAATCTGTGGTGTTTTTGTGCAAATCGCGAGGTTGAAACGTTTGATCATCCAGGCG
>JAIOQL010000496.1 GCA_021413405.1 Leptospira sp. | reverse complement strand
ATTTTAGAGGAAAAGAGAGCCTCGGTGTGGTGGAAGCCATTGATGCACTGAATGATCTCGATCAGCTCACTGCTCTTGCCAAAGCATTGCAGGAGGCTGTAGAAGCAGGCGATCTCTATAATCTTGATCTTGAAAATATTGCAAAATTTCTTGGAGCTGAAAGCTACCAGGAATTTCTTGAAAAAAGGGAATC
Source organism: Leptospira sp. (assembly GCA_021413405.1). Lineage (GTDB taxonomy): Bacteria > Spirochaetota > Leptospiria > Leptospirales > Leptospiraceae > JAIOQL01. The sequence goes on along the minus strand of JAIOQL010000496.1, from coordinate 2,428 downwards.
CATTTTCGAAAAACTAAAAGAACTTCTGAAAAACAAAGGTCATATCCAGGAAAATGAAGAGGGTGGAATTGAATTATCTCCTTCTTCTGTCAGGAAAATAGGTAAAAGTGCTCTTATCGAAATATTTTCGAATCTGAAAAGCGATTCAAGCTCAGGTCACCACTCTATAGAATTTGGCGATTCTGAAAATATCACTTCTGTGACTAAAAAACTGGAGTTTGGGGACAATGTTTCCAACATAGATTTTTCCGGCAGTATGATTAATAGTATTTTGCGCGGGAACGGTTCAAAGCCTTCTCTTTATGATCTGGATGTTTTTAAAGCAAGAGGAGCAGCAAAATCATCCACAGTCATTCTCCTTGATATGTCCGGATCAATGGCAAGATCTATGCGTTTTTATAATGCTAAAAAGGTTACAATGGCGCTTGACGCACTTATCAGAAGCGAATATAAGGATGAAAAGCTGACCATCATTGGATTTGGTAGCACTGCTAAAATTGTCCCAATTTCAAAATTGCCATTGCTCAATCCATATCCTGTGACAATATATAATCCATACATTAAACTGAAATATGATTTTTCGAGACTTTCAAAAGAAGAAATTGAAAATCGTGTTCCTATGTATTTTACAAATCTCCAGAAAGGCCTTAGTCTTGCGAGATCAACGTTATCATCAAAACAGACAAAGAATAAACAGATCATCCTGATAACAGACGGGGCACCTACAGCGCACTTTAAAGGTTCAACTCTCTATCTGAATTATCCGCCTTCTCCAGCAGATTTTGATGAGGCTCTTGATGAAGTGAAACGCTGCCGGGGCGATGAAGTTGTAATCAATACATTCCTTTTGACATCGGAATGGGATTTTAACTATTTTGGCGAAGAGAGCTTTATAAAACAATTTGCGAAAATAGCAAACGGTCGGATATTTTATCCTCATCCGAACGAATTGAATCAGATGATTCTGTATGATTTTATTTCCAACAAAAAGAAGAAAATTGCCTATTAATTCAACTTTTCCTTCACATAGGTCTGTAGTCCTGGTTTTGTTATCTGGAAAATGAAATAGTATTTCCCTTCCAGTTGTCCCGATTCCTTTGTGATTTTCCCGCTTTCCTCTACGATAGATCTGATTTCTGTCTTCCCGGATGAAGTGAGAGGCTGCTTTGCAGATGATGTAAGCATATTTACCGATTTCTTTTTCGCGATGTCCATTGAATCGGATCTGGCTTCCGAACTATTTTCTTTGAGTGAGAAAACAACAACCTGAAATGTAGATGGAGTAATGAAGCCTTCTTTCGGATTAAAAAACTCATCCTTGTCCTGGTTCTCCGGCTTTTTAGCTTCATTTACTGGATTTGTAGTATCTTTTGCAGTTTCCTGTTTTGGTTTATCCCCGGATGCGCAACCTGTAAAGTAAGCAACAGTTACTGACAGAAAGATGGCAGATAGAAAATATTTCATAGTGAACCCCGCTTATTCGACAGAGAATTTTGTTTTTTCAATTTTTTCAAATAACCCTTTTTGGATTATCCTGAAAACAAAGGTGCATTTCTCTGATTTTGAATAATCTTCCCTGTAAAGGACCATATTGTCAAGAAACCAATTGAATTCACCCCTGCTGAGACGGAAATTTTTTGGGTTAAGAAGGTCTTTTCTTGTCCGGCTGTTTGCGGGTAACGCATTCTGAGTAGCTGTTGTGCTGGCAGGAATTTGACCTTGTGTCTGCGCTGGTTGCTGCATTCCAGCTACAGGTAGCTGTTGTGTTTGGCTTTGCTGCTGTCCACCTTGCGTCTGTGCCATTTGAACCGGGGTGGCCGGAAATGATTGTGTTTTTGTTTCGAGGATAGCCTGTTTCAGGAGAGTAATTACCTGCTCATCTCTTTTCCGGATTGCATCTTTTTTGCAGGACATCCTGAGATCATTTATGGAGAGCTCATCTTTGGTTAGATCTACAGTTACTACAACCTGGAAGAATTCCCTCGAAATGAATCCGGAATATTCTATGTTCTGAAGAGGTTTTGTGCGAAGGAGAGGATCTGCTGGTCTGCAATAGCCAGCATTCAGGGCAAGGTATACTATCAAATGACAGGATGAAAAAAACACAGGGAACCTGAGACTGTTTGAACATTTCATAAAAATTCTACCATTTGAATTGAGTCTGAAAATAGGTTTAAAAAATAGGATTTATTCTGAAAGACATTTACTTTAGCAAATAAAAAACTGATTTCAGCAGATTTTAGAAGGGAGTTTAACTTTGCAAAGAATCGCTTTTTACATATCATTTCTTTTAATTCTATCAACAGAAAGCTTTGGGTCATCTATTTTTGAGGAAGTGTCAAATAAGATAAAATCAAAAATCAAAAAAGTTACCCTCGAAAACGGTTTACGGCTTATAATGATGAAAAGAGAAAGTTCCGCAACTCTT
>JAIOQL010000495.1 GCA_021413405.1 Leptospira sp. | reverse complement strand
GAAGGGGATATGGTTTTCTTTGTAGCAGACAAACCTCAGTTAGTGAATCATGCGTTAGGCGCTCTTCGTTTGAGACTTTCAGAAAGATTTGAAACTCCGGTACCCGGGGAGATGCATTTAAGCTGGATCGTTGATTTCCCTTTGTTTGAGCTGGATGAATCCGGTCTGGTTGGAGCAATTCACCATCCATTTACTTCTCCTGATGATATGGGTGAGCAATTCCTTGATACTCCTGATCTGATAAAAGAAAATATTCACAAAATCAAATCCAAGGCGTATGACCTTGTGATGAATGGAGTCGAAATAGGCGGGGGAAGTATCCGCATTCATAAAAAGGAAATTCAGGATAAAGTGTTCCGTGCGCTCGGAATCACAGAAGAGGAGGCCCAAAATAAATTCGGTTTTCTTCTGGAAGCTCTTCAGTTTGGAGCCCCCCCTCACGGAGGGATTGCATTCGGACTCGACAGGATGCTGATGCTTTTGACCGGAGGAATTTCAATACGTGATGTAATTGCTTTCCCGAAAACACAAAAGGGAACATGCATGATGAGTGAATGTCCTTCGCCGGTAGATGAGAAGCAATTGAACGAACTTAAAATTAGAACAACTACTGTCTGATGTCTGCCAAAAAGAAAAAAGCAGGTTCAGGTGAGATCGTCCGGTTTTCATTTGAAAATGAGAATTTGTACAGGAAGGTTTGCGGGATCAACGATTCCAAAATACGGGAACTTGAAAAAAATCTGTCTGTTACAATAATTCCCCGGGGCAACATGCTTCTACTAAGCGGGCAAAAAGAAAATGTGGAAGGCGCAGTAATTTTTCTGACAAAGCTACAGGAAAATTTCCTGAAGCGACCTGACAAAGATAGCTTCGATAGTTTTGACCTCAACTACATAATCAAAAAGGATAAAGATACACCATCTGTTCATAAATTTGCAGAAAATCGGCAATCGGGAACCCATTCCCCGGTAATCTGAGTGAGAAAGTTGATCCCTATTTGCGACCGATTTACGATGCACTGTATGAATGTATCGGTTATGAAAAAGTCCAGGAGTTTATATCAATAAATAAGATTGAGATTGCGCCTATCGCATTTATGAGAGGAAGGACACTATCCAATTCATTTGTAATACTCGACGAAGCGCAAAATTGCACTGTTTCTCAACTAAAAATGTTTCTTACGCGCCTTGGAAGAAATTCACGAATGAGCCTTTCCGGTGATATAACACAGATTGACCTGGAAAAAGGCAGATCTGGTCTTGAAAAAGTTGTTTATCTTTTCAAAAAAATACCTGACATTGGAGTAATCGCATTTGGCAAGGAAGATATCACAAGGCATCCGCTTGTGGAAGAGATTGTCAGAAAATTTGAGGAGCTCATGTAATTGAAAAAATTCTGGGAACATCCCGACGTAACAATGGCCGGCCTGACAGACGTTTTGACGAAAGTCAGACCTGTGTCTTTTGTTCGGAAACTTCAGCTTGGCCTTGTAATGATCACTCTTGCAATGGTGACTTACTTTCTTGCTGTTCCTTTTTTCGGACAGAAAGGAGTTGATCTCAGCAAGGAAGGTCCTTTTCCTATAGGAAAAATTTCGAGCGAGACCATCCTGTCGAGCAAGGAGATTGTTTATGATAATGAAGAAAAAACCAGGGCGGAACAACTAAAGGCATATCAGTCCGCACCGTATGTTTTTGACCGGGATTACACAGTTCTTACCGGGCAGATCCAGAGTTATGTTTCTGAGGACATCGAGAACTTAAAACAGGTCACAACAACAGAAAAAGCTGCAAACGTATTCAGTGCAATATTACAAAAAAATATCCGGTGGCGAAACCGTTCGAGGGAAGACATTGACATTCTGGTCAGGTATCCCCGTAAAGAAAGAATTAAAGAACTCATCAATCAGTGCACCGGGATTCTTTTTTCAAGCTATTGTATTTCGAAGGAAATTCATCCGGAAATGAATTCTATTCTGAACTCTGGTGCCCGGGTCAGAAACAAGGGCTCGAAGGAAAATGTTTCTACTTTGGATGGATCATCCGTTTTTCCAAGGAGCTATATTTATAATAACCCGGAAA
>JAIOQL010000494.1 GCA_021413405.1 Leptospira sp. | reverse complement strand
GGAAGTTTGTCTGGGGAATAGTTCAATTTTATGTATTTAGGACCTTGGATAAATCGATTTAAATAGTTTCTTTCATCGAAATCAGGTCGAGGGTATTCAAGTAAAACATTTTCAATATTAAAGTAACGTTCTCGTAAATCGTTAGTCTTTGAGTAAACTGAACCTATTTCTGAATCTAATTGTCCGCTATTCCAAATATGAATTGTTTTAAGTTTCTCAATGTAAGAAATTACAATTTGATCGAAATGGATATTAGGATTGCTTGCTCGGATTTTTTTCTTATCATTCAGGAAATTATCGATATTATTTACTTCTTTCACTGCAGAATCTTTTAATAATTTTTTCGTTGAATCGCGCCTCGCTGATTCAACATTACTCATTACTTTACCCGAAGTGATAATGTAATGCTCTACAATATTCGAATTTTCAGCATAACTTCTTAAAGCAACTTTAGCTAGTTCATTTGCAACCTTATTAAGATCGAGATCAGTTTCTGGGTACCGTTTGCATTGGAAGCAAATAATTTCACTATTAGAATTCTTTCCATCAATATCGAAACCACCGTCTCCTATGCTACCAGATTTTCCGATTATAGTAATCCCCGTTGGCTTAAAAATTATTTTTAAAATCCCATACATAAAATCTTCAAAAGCTTCTGGAGAAAGACTATTTAACGGTATTTTCTTCCCCTGATAAATATCTGATTTAACAATCTCAGTCATTCTTTAATCCTATAAGTTTAATACGTTTACTTTTTAATGTAAAAGGAACGTTCATCTTAATTACAAGTTGTACCGGATTAAAAGTTTTTATTTTCCAGAATGAAACAGGCGATTTGCAAAACCGGCATAATATTCTTGATTTCATATGTTATGTATCCGATTTTTCAATCACTCTGAGAAAATGGCAACCTGTATTATCAGTGTGGATTACATTCGAATCCATCTCTTCCACTCATGTAAGTCACAACACTTGCCACTGGCACCCACCAATCAGAATTGGATACCCATTTACTCACATTAAAAAGCCTATTTTGTTTTTCCCGAATCCCTCCTTCTTTACATACAAAAAGATTGAACAACCATCCTCTAATCGAAAAAATTGAGATCACAGGCGCAAACAGTTTATGCAAGAAATTCTCTGGAAAACCGGTATTTATTTTATAGCAACAGGGATATTCAATTCCATATTCCAGATACTTTGGGAACTAAGCAGGATAAGAAAAAAACAAACGATTAACAATCATTTGTTTCTGGTGATCGTTGTTCTTTCTGTCCAAACCAGGCTGTTTTTGCTTCTCCAACAAGAAGAAATTCCCGCCGTTTTTTTCTTCGGGTTCTTCAGCTCTCTTTTTTTCAGTGGCCCGGTGTATTACCTGAATATCCGTTCTGCATTCAGTCTGAACAAAAAAATAAATTTGCTGCATTTTGTTTTCCCCGGAGTCGTATTTGCTGCGGATATGATTCTACTCCAATTCCCTGAATTGAAACTGTTCACCTGGAGCAATGGACAATTTGTTCCTTCTTTTATTTTTCAGATCCTGATTTTCTTTGTCGCGTTCAATTTTTGTATATATTCACTTCTATCATTCAGATTCTACTGGAAGGAGAAGAAAAGATATCGCCAGGACTACAATCTTTCCATCGCACAATTTCTGATTATTCCTTTTCTTTTGACACTAACGGGGCTTGTAGGTTTTTTTATAGATTCAAGAGGGATTATTTTTGTCGCTGGAATCATCATCACAACGGGTGGATTTTTGGTTCAATTTTTTCTGATGAGATACGAAGATTTTTTTAACGCGATGAATTTTGAAATCATACAGAAGCGTTACCTGAAAACTCCCCTGGACCGGCTGGAGATCCCGACTTTGAAACTGAGGCTCGAAAAAATCCTTCTCGAAGAAAAACCCTTCAAGCACGAAAATTTACGGATACAATATCTTGCGAAACAGTTGCAAATAAATACCAACCAGCTCTCCAGGATACTCAACGAGGAATATGGAAAGAATTTTTACCGGTTCATAAATTTTTACAGGATCGAAGCCGCAAAAGAATTACTGGTCCTCGGAAATAATTTTAACACTCTACAAATTGGACTTGAGGTCGGGTATGGAAGCAAATCCGCATTCTATAAAAATTTCCAGGAAGAAACAGGCATCACTCCTGTCGAATACAGAAAAAAGTTCAGAAGCCTGAAAAATTATTAACTTCAGGACAGACCGGCGTTCTGAACCAATCAAAACAGGCCTTTTAAAGCATTCTGGAAGTATTTGCTTATAAGTGAGGACTCTTTTTTTTTCCTTGCCTCTAAGAACGGACGATTTTTATTTTCGTTTGGGTTATTATTTATCCATGATCAATAATCAAAAAAAAGCGTTTCAAATCGTTCTAATCCTGTTTGCGCTGAATTTCTGCAAACCTCCTGTTACTGAAAATCCATGCGATCCCTCCGGTAAATCTTTTAACGAAACATTGCTATTGAAATCAGTGATCGGAGATAAATCGGCACATTGTGGGATACAATTTGTGGAAAAGAAAGCCTGCGAATTGACGCCCCAGGAGATCATTCAGCCTTCGAACTGGAAAAAAGTGCAGGAAGAATTAAAAAAGCAGGCATCTCTTGGGTCAGGTACTTTGTCGGTCTCCAGTTTTTCATCTCCCATAACCGGGGCCGCAAAATGGCTGGGAAAAAATCTTGCTCCAAACGGAAAGATCTATGGAATCCCGGCAACGGATGATAACATACTCGTGCTTGATCCAAAGGACAATTCGATAACAACTTTTCCTTCTAATTTCACGGGCACATTGAAATGGGAAGGAAGCGCACTTGCTCCAAATGGAAAGATTTATGCGATACCAAGAAATGCAAATAGTATATTGGTGATAGATCCTGCAATGGGTACTACAAGTTCGTTTGCAGCACCTGTCTCAGGATCAGGTAAATGGAGAACAGCAGTGTCAGCTCCGAATGGAAAAATATACGCCGGATCGATAGATGAAAATACTATTCTTGTCATTGACCCGAATTCAAATTCAGCAGCAACAATTCCATCTCCAACAACCGGAACGAATAAATGGGAAGGAGGAGTCCTGGCGCCAAATGGAAAAATCTATTTTGCTCCTCTCGACAGTAACACGATACTCGTGGTCGATCCGGAAAAAAATTCAGCAACAAGTTTTTCTGCACCCGAAAGCGGAAATGGAAAATGGAGACTCGGAACCCTGGCGCCAAACGGAAAGATTTATTTTATTCCTTCCACAAGTAATAATTTTTTAGTAATAGATCCGGACACAAATGCTACGAAGATAATCTCTTCTCCTGTGACAACAGCAGGTGGAAAGTGGAGGGGGGGAATTCTCGGACCAAATGGAAAAATTTATACAATTCCTGCTGATTCAGCGATGATCCTGGAACTGGATCCGGAGACGGAATCATTTCAAATTATAGATTCACTGGTCGCAGGGGGAAACAGGTACGGAGGAGGAATTCTTGCTTCAAATGGAAAAATCTATGCAATCGCGCATACAAATGATAATTTCCTTGTTATCGATCCAGCAGCAAATGGTAAACTTTGCGATCCGATTCTGCAAAGCGGATATTTTAATAAATAATTGGTTTTTAAAAATCCTACTTCCCCTTCTTTCTCACCACTTCGTATTCAGCTTCATCAAAATATATCAAAACAAGTTTCCATTTCCCATCTGTCTTCTTAAAAACCATATTTCCTATCCGCGCATCGTTTTCTGAGATCTGGTCTTTTTTCGGGTCAATCTTTCCAGATCTTTTTACGAAGCCAGCCTCTGTCTCATTCAGATCTGATGAATTCAATCCGGATGGCTGTCCGGAAAAAGCATGAATGAATTTCTGAAAATCTTTTTTGGGAATTTTGTGAATCGGGTCATCATCCATCATTCCCCTCGTCTTTAATGGATGACTCGTATTTTCTTCCAGATTTTTGAAATCTTTTGCGATTACGAATTTCCG
>JAIOQL010000493.1 GCA_021413405.1 Leptospira sp. | reverse complement strand
CCCTGAACTGCAGCAACGGTGCTAACTTTTAAACCGATATTGGCGAAATTTGCACCTTTGTAGTTGTAGTAAGGATCAGTCGAACGGGAATTTCCCATAATAAAATCCATTACTGCATTTCCCATGCTATGTGGAACAACTACAAAGTTTGTTTCTCCAACACAGTTTTTTCCGCCGCCGTCATTTCCACCTGCAAGAACGGTGTTAATTTTTCCAGCAACTTCAACTGCCCCGTCCCAATAGGCAACTAACGGATTCCAGTTTATTACAGCATATTTGTTATTTGCAGAAATATAAGCTACCATATCGGAAGTAACAGAACCAAGCCAGTTCTTATATTTCCAGTAGTCTCTTGCTTGTGCATATGTTTGATTTGAATCACGGTGGCCGTGAACAAAAATAAAACAGGTTGCATCAGCCTCAGTTGTGAATACTCCAAGCGATAAACCGACTGAAAGAATTGTTGCAGCCAGCCCATTAAATTTCAATATTTTCATATTTTCCCCTTTTCGATTATGTTTTTTTCTCCGCGTACGAATTCTCGTTACAGAAAAAAAGCGTCAAACTGTCAAGATTTTGCATCCCAATTATTTTATGTCAATAAAAAAAGTATAAATATTGAAAAATTGTGTCATTTTGACAAGAAGTGTGGCATGAGACATAGTTTTGTAGTACGAATTACCGGCCACATTTTCTCCGAATTTCCACGACCGGAGTGATCTGTCGTAGTTCCGACAAACTCTACGAGGTGGTGTCGATCCAATTCTGGATCAATTGCACAGATTTCCTGACCAGCAAGGGATTTTCCAGTCTTTCTGATACACTAAACCGGGATAAAACATAATCCGCCACGTCTCCTCCCGGCCCAGGTCTTCCAACTCCAAACCGCAATCTGTGAAACTCCCGGCTGCCCAGCTTATCGATAATATCCCGTAAACCATTGTGCCCGGCATGTCCGCCACCGGATTTCATTTTGATTGTTCCGAAGGGAAGGTCTATCTCGTCATGAATCACTAGAAGGTTTTCCGGGTTTAAACCAGATTTCTTTATATGAAGCAAAACCGCATTCCCGGATAAATTCATATATTCCATGGGTTTTATCAGTATAATCTCAGTCTCACCCGAAGTAACCAGTGCTTTGGCACATTTTTTATCAGAGCTGAAATCCGAAGAAACTGTGTCGCATAACGCATCTATGATAACAAAGCCGATGCTATGCCTTGTTCCTTCATATTCATTCCCCGGATTTCCGAGTCCGGCTATCAGTAATTTTTTTTTCACTGCAGGATCAGGTTTAACATTCTCTCGGTAGCTTTCACCGCCGCCATCACCTGGTCTGAATCCACACCAATTGTCCGGAGAAGATTCTCTTCCTTCGCATCCGGGTTCCGGTCCCAGGTGATTATCGTTTCCACCAGGGCTGAAGTCTTGCCACCTGGAGGAATTCTCACCTGATAATCAATTAATGCAGGTAACGCGATTCCAATTTTCCTCGAAATCTTATTCAGAGCATCCATGAATGCATCATATCCCCCATCCCCGCTTCCGGTTTCTTTATAATTCTCTTTCTTAAAAAGAACAGAAAGGTTTGCAGAGGGAATAATCCCCTTCCCCGAGGTAACGACACAGGAGACTATTTCAAATTCCTGTTGCACCAGATCTCCCTCAAGACTTGCAATTATAAAAGGAAGATCTTCCTGGGTTATGTTTTTATTCTGGTCGCCAAGCTCAATTACTCTTTCCAGAACTTTTTTTTCTGTCTCAGGACTCAAAACAAGTCCCAGCTGTTTCAGGTTTTCGGAAATGCTTGCTTTTCCCGCAAGTTTACCAAGGGCATAACTTCTCTTTCTTCCGAACCTTTCAGGAAGGATTGCATTTGCGTAGAGATTTCCTTTTTTATCACCGTCTGCATGTACACCTGCGGTTTGGGTAAATACATCCTGGC
>JAIOQL010000492.1 GCA_021413405.1 Leptospira sp. | reverse complement strand
CGAATATTATGGTTTTTTTCATAGGGAAGAAAAAAGAGTTTAAAAGCGTCAGGCGGTATTTCAGCTACTTGCTTACGAAATACCGGCTTTTGAATGCATCGGGCAAGCATGAAATTTCGCTAAAAGATAAAACTCAATACCAGGATCAAGATACTGGTTTACAGAAAGTGAATTTTCGACCCGATCCTGCCGATTGGTCCGAATTACGGGTCATCGCAAATTCTTATGGCATATCAATGTGTAAATTATTCAGCCGACTTCTACTGTTAGATCACGCTGGCGTAGAGCCCACCGAGGCCAGTGAAGGACTTCCTACGCATTTTCCAAAAAAAATAATGTCACTTTCCTTTTTGGGAACCTTCTTTTGTATATCAAGACAATATAATCGCAGTTTCCGGTTTTTTTTACGCCCATAATTGCATTCACACGTCCCTTCCAGCCTGTAAAAATCTGAATTGGGGTGAAATCATTTCACCCCTCCTGATAAAGGATTCTTTACAGTTTTTGCACTCAATATAAACCCGTTAGGGTGTTCAATTTTTTCGTTATTTTGTTAATTGTTATTCCGGTAATTCCGGTCTTCACGCAAACATCCCTTTCCGTAATAGGAGGAAGAAATGAGGGCGAGCATGTTTTCGAAACAGGCAATAAATATGCAAATCTGTCCGGCATCCGCGGAGGGTCGCGAATTACATATTTGCGTAATTATAATTATGCAGGAATTGATGGTTCCTACAGGAAGAATAAATTTTTAATCAAAGGAAAATACACAACAACGGGGGGATATGTAAACTCCGGCGGAGCAAGAGATGAGGATTTTTTCCTTCGCGCCAATTCGACGGAAAACGGTGCAAAGCTTGATACCCGGGACTGGAGTCTGCACGATACGGCAAATACCTTTACGGGGACGCAAAATTTCGCAGACGGGAAGGGAAGATCTTCGATGTACGAGTACAGTGCTGCAGCTGAACTCAGGTATTATCTTGGTGATGCATCTCCTGATCCAGGAATAAACAATAACGGGATATTCCTGCTGGGAGGAATCAAATATTCCTATTTCAAATTTTATCTTTATGACGTAATTCAGTATGTAGCATCGAGTCCCGTTTTTTATGGCCCGATCGGGCTTGGACTATCCTATTCGAACAGTGTAATCGAATTCCCATTCGGACTCGGATACATTTTTTCACGGGAAAAGTTTTCGCTTGAAGCATCATTCCAGTTCATAATTGGCCTGAATAATTCGCGTGATTTTCACTACCAGAGAGGCGTAAATTTTATTTCATACACCGGTGGGCCAGGGTTTATATACAAGCTGGAATATACCTATAAATATACACCGGAAGTTTTTCTAAAAATAGGATTGTATGGTCATAGACTCTTTACGAGAGGTTCGTTCAGAACAAAAGGCGGTTACACTTCTTCTGATATACTTTCAAATTATGCAGGCGATTACGGAAACTATGTTACAACGAAAGAATCAGGAATTGAATTCAGTGCGTTCATAAATTTCAACACTTCTCCTAAAGTTACCGCCCCGGACGATACAAAACACCAGCCTGTGAAGATTCCGGATTCAAGTGAACCGATAAAACAAATTTTACCTTCAGACGATGAAAGCAAGAATATCAAACCTGCGGAGTGAACCGATAGCCTTCTCTTTGAATAAGCCTTGACTCGTTTACCAGTAACTGTTTAAATGAAACTGGCCGTTGGGGGTGTCCTGAGCTTTTCTCCGGGAAAGAGCAGGGCTGAGATAGACCCCGGAACCTGATCGAGTTTATACTTGCGTAGGAAAACGGATCTGCTATTCAATCTCCGGCCGACAATAGTGCATGCACCGAAGGACGGCGTATATGAATCAATCATCAAATTCATTTAACATCCCACAAACTCTCGCGAGAGAAAATGTTCTGAAAGAATCTTTTTCCATTGAGGATCATGAAATTCCAAAGAAATGCATTATACTTTCAAATAACACAAAAATTGATCTGTATAATACGGAGGGGCCAATCGGGTTTGATCCGAAGAACGGGATTCCGAAACGTAGGGTGGAATGGATAAAGAAGAGAAAGGCCCGCGGAGATAAAAATTTTTCTCAGATGCATTATGCAAAGATTGGCGAAATCACGGAGGAAATGAAATTTGTTGCTCTTCGCGAAGGTATTGATCCTGAATTTGTCAGATCTGAAATAGCACGTGGCAGGGCGATCATTCCGGCAAATATCAATCATACTGAACTGGAACCGATGATCATAGGCAGGAATTTTCTTGTGAAGGTAAATGCGAACATAGGGAATTCTGTGATCTCTTCTTCGATCGAAGAAGAAGTAGAAAAGCTTCAATGGTCGGTCAAATGGGGTGCGGATACTGTAATGGATCTATCAACCGGTAAAAACATTCATGAAACAAGAGAATGGATCATCCGCAATTCTCCGGTTCCGATAGGCACGGTTCCGATTTACCAGGCTCTGGAAAAAGTGAATGGAAAAGCAGAGGAGCTCACCTGGGAAATCTACAGGGATACATTAATTGAGCAGGCAGAGCAGGGGGTTGATTATTTCACAATTCACGCGGGAGTGCTTTTGAGGTATGTGCCCCTCACCGCGAAAAGAATAACGGGCATTGTATCGCGTGGCGGATCTATCATGGCAAAATGGTGTCTTTCCCATCATAAGGAAAGTTTTTTATACACACATTTTGAAGACATCTGTGAAATAATGAAGAGATATGACATTTCATTTTCTCTGGGCGACGGGTTGCGTCCGGGTTGTACTGCTGATGCAAATGATGCAGCTCAATTCGGGGAACTTGAAACGTTAGGCGAACTCACAAAAATTGCATGGAAACACGATGTGCAGGTTATGATTGAAGGTCCGGGACATGTCCCGATGCATCTGATCAAGGAGAATATGGACAGGCAGCTTGAAGTCTGCCACGAGGCTCCGTTTTATACGTTAGGCCCTCTCGTGACTGACATAGCCCCGGGTTATGACCATATCACCTCCGGGATTGGTGCAGCAATGATCGGCTGGTTCGGAACTGCTATGTTGTGCTATGTAACACCGAAAGAACATTTGGGATTACCTGACAAAGAGGATGTGAAAACCGGGGTGATCACATATAAAATAGCCGCCCACGCAGCGGATCTTGCAAAGGGTCATCCTGGAGCAAGAGAACGTGATGATCTCTTGAGTAAAGCCCGCTTTGAATTCAGATGGGATGATCAGTTCAAGCTTTCACTTGATCCGGAAACCGCAAAATCATTTCATGATGAAACCCTTCCCCAGGACCGGATGAAAGAAGCGCATTTTTGTTCTATGTGCGGTCCACATTTTTGTTCTATGAAAATCACCCAGGATGTCCGGGAGTATGCAGAAAAGAACGGATATTCTGAACTCGAAGCAGTAGAGAAGGGGATGGCAGAGAAATCGGAAGAATTCAAGGGGAGTGGCGGGGAGTTATACATAAAAACCTGAGCGACTTCGCCTGAGCGGAAGCGTTAGCAATTGCACAAATGTTTTCCGGATCCCGCAGCAGGGATGCAAAGGACCTGGTCCCGCTCCGGGCGGGACGGGAGCGAAGCGGACTCCGGAGCAGCCCGTTCGAGGTGAATTTTTTCTGAAAGAAAAAATTCAGTGAGAGCTGCCCTTAATAAAAACATCACGAAACCGGGCCAGAAACTATGTCGCATCCAAATTTCCGCTTCCTGTTCTGGCGAATAATAATCGTTGAACAGGATGAAACTTTCTGGCATTTGAACAAAGGATGGAATTTCTAAGTAAGCGTGTTGAGATAGGAATTTTTGAACTGATGTGGATCTCAACAACAGTTCTGCTTTTTATTCTTTGCATCGTTGTTTATCTTCATAACCGGAAAAGCAAAGTCAATTTATGGTTATCGTTTTTCCTTTATCTGATTTTCATCTGGATGTCCGTTCTTGTCTTCACTGTATATGTTCCTATAATTCCGGCATATTATTATTACTGGGTCATTCCAAACAATGCGTATATCGGTCTCGCATTTTACCTCTTCACAAAGTATATAATTAACGATAAGGCGAAATTTGAAAAACATGAAATCGCCTACTTCATCCTTGGATTCTATTTTACTTTTCATACGATTTATAAATTTGCAGACCCGGTTCAATTCGAAACACTAAAAAGGGAGCTGAGACTTGAAAATGGTGTTCTGATAAAAGAGTATTCGAAAGGAATACATTATATTTTTACTACGGCTTTTGTTGTAATCCCATTTGTTTATGGAATCGTCAATATGGTCAGAAATTATATTCATGAATCGGATATTCACAACAAGCGCCGGGCATTGCTGATACTGATTGCAGTGTTTGTAGGCTTTCTGAGCGTTATCATTACAAACAATCTTCTCCCGATGTTCGGGATTTACCATTTCTGGAGACAGGGAGCATTTGGTCTCATCTTTTCAATTTCACTGATCAGCTATTCTGTGCTTTATCATAAATCCTGGCGCACAGAATATTTAATGGAGATGATTGAACTCAAAGAGAAGGAACTCAGGAAGCGCAATCTTTCCATTGAAAAAGATCTTGATATGGCGAGAATTCTGCACTCAAAACTTTTCCCTGAGAAACTGCCGGAATTCACAGAAGTAGATCTTCATGCAGTTTACATTCCGATGGACAAGGTCGGCGGGGATTTTTATGACTTTAATACGTCTGTGGACAACCGTTTGGGCATTTTCATTTCTGATGTTAGCGGGCATGGAATTTCCGGTGCATTTCTGTCTTCAGTAACGAGGATGGTTTTGCGAAATTTATTCGGCAAATCCCATTCTCCAAAGAAAACACTTGAACTTTTGAATTCGGAAATTGTGCGACACACTGCAAAGGGCTATTATCTCACTGCAATCTATGGAGAATTCGACATGGTTGAAAAAACATTTCACTTTGCGAATGCAGGCCACATACGTCCGATTCTCCACAGAAGGAACCTGGGAGAGATCAGCGAATTGAGATGTAAAGGGAAACTGATTGGAGTTTTCGATGACATCAGACTTGAGGAAGTAACAATAAAAATGGATTCGGGAGATAGGCTATTGGTCTACACCGACGGAGTTATTGAATGCAATGACAGGCATAAAAGAATGTATGGTGAAGAAAGGCTCTATCATTTTCTCAGAGAAAATTCTTCACTGAACGCCTGTGATCTTTCCGGGAAGCTCGTCCGGGAACTGGAAATGTTTTCCGGGGCAAAATTATTTGCAGATGACCTGACCTTTGTTGTGCTGGATATATTGTAGTAATTACTAAAAATTTACCCTGGGATAAAAGAAGATTTTGAAGAAGAAAGTATTATTAATTAACCTGGGTGGTCCGCGGAATTCAGGGGAAATAGAAAAATTCCTGATCGATCTCTTTACCGATCCTCTCGTATTTGATCTTCCCCTGCCGGAATTCATCAGGTTCAGGCTTGCGAGATATATCGCTCTAAAACGCGCCCCCCGGGTGGCTGCGACCTATGCATCTATGGGATTCGGTGGAGGCTCGCCAATTGTTTCTGAAACAGAAAAACAGGCGTTTGCACTCCGGGCAGCCCTCGAAAAAAAAACCGGGTCAGGATGGGAAGTAAATATTACAATGGCGTGCGGGTATCCTGACATTCGTACGTTAAGCGGCAATGATCTGACGCCCTCGATCAACAATATACTTCTCCCGCTCTTCCCTCATTTCTCGAGGTCAACAACTATGAGCGTAGCCTCCATTATAGAAAAGATAACGGGCGTAAACCCTACCGGTAAAAAAGGCTGGGTCGGTCCGTTCTATTCAGACGCGTATTATCTCGAATCCCTGAACAAACTGATCGTCGGTTATTTTTCCGGCAATTTGCAGGGAGAATTTCTCCATTCCGATGTGCATCAGGCGATACCTGACTGGCAGAACGTATCTCTCGTTTTTTCGGCGCATGGAATACCGATCCGTTTGATAAAGAAAGGAGATCCATACCGCACGCAGGTTGAATCCAATGTCGAAACACTTTTACAACTCCTGAGAAAATCAGGGTTTCGCGGGGAATCCTTTCTCTCTTTCCAATCGAGGGTCGGGCCTTCGAAATGGACTGAACCGAATACAATCGATATGCTGCAAAAACTCGGAAGAGACGGGCACAAGAGAGTTGCTATTTATCCTATAAGCTTTGTAAGTGATCATCTGGAAACCCTTGAAGAAATCGGTGTTCAATTCAGGGACATTGCATACGAAAGTGGGATAAGGGATTATTACAGAATTCCCGCTCCGGGTTGTTATGCGCCATTTATTGATGCACTTGCAGATCTCGTTTTGAAGGAAGCGGAGCCTGAAAGAATTTAAAGACTATTTTTCAAAACAGTCTGCTGACTACACCA
>JAIOQL010000438.1 GCA_021413405.1 Leptospira sp. | reverse complement strand
CCGAAATCAAATGCATTCTGCTTTCTCTTCCGTTCTTCATATTCATCATAGATCCGCGAAATATTTTCGCGATAAAAATCTCCCTTCGCTTCCTCCCTGAATTTTTCCGGAAGAATGAACGCATCCTTTGACTGGCTGATGCTGTTTGCAACTGCGGAAGGTTTGAATTGTTTCGGATCAAGACGGAATTCTTTGATAATCTCCTTTAGAAGAGATTCCTGGAGCTGGGAATCATAGATCGTAAGACTTTTATATCCGAAATAGGATATATTAGACCTCAAAATCATAAGACAAAGAGAATGAAAAGTTCTAAGAGTTACCTTTTCCCATTCATCAGGGATGAGAGACCTGACCCGCTCTCTCATTTCTTCCGCAGCTTTGTTTGTAAAAGTAACTGCACAGATCGAATATGGACTCACACCTTCCTTCAAAATGAGATTTGCAATCCGGTGAGTGATGACTCTTGTTTTTCCAGAACCTGCTCCGGCAAGTATGAGAAGCGGTCCATCTTTCTTCAGAACTGCTTTTTTCTGTTCCGCGTTGAGACCGGTTGTAAAATCAGACATGATTCAAAACCTGAAGTCCCCGATCCCGAACACAAAGTGATAACTTTTATCTGCTTCATAAGTTGTAAAATGTCCATCGGAATAGAGAAGTTTTTGAGCAAAATAAAGCCGGAGCGGAAGAACCGGAATTTGAATTCTTAATCCAAAGCCCCAGGAATACCGGAACCGGTTCAAAGAAAGATTTGTAGAAGATAACACCAGGTTACTTGGATCATTGGTCTCGAATGGACTTTCCGGTCGCTTTTTTCCATATGAATCAAAATGCTCCTGCAAAGACAAATTGGCAAAAGCCGTTGGATTATTGAATGGATCGGCAATCTGACGCTGCTGAGCAACCAGGCTGTCATAATTTTTTGCCTGGGTCGCCTGAGTCCCGATAAATCTATTCACATTTTCATACAAAGCACCCGCATCAAAGAATGCGACAAGCCAGAGCAAACTTGGCTCAATTGGAAACCTTAGTTCCGACCCGAATAATACGCGATGAGCTGCTCCATCCGTCCATTCTCTCGGATAAAACCTGTCATTGAATATCCAGCCCCTGAGAGATTCATATCCCCCCAGATATAGCTTATCCTGTAGCTGGATATAGGGACTTTTTGCAGGATCCTGTCCCTCGCAGACTCCGAAAGAATTGCAATGATACCTGTCATATACAGAAGCTCTCTGAAATGTAAACAGATTCGATGTTCTGAATTCTTGAACAACTCTCCATCTCCGCAATGCATTGCTGCGAATCAGACCAAAAAGAGTATAGTCAAACCATGTATGATAAAAATCGATAAGGAGTTTGAACTGATCAAAATGACTCTGCCCGGCCAGCAATTGCCCAACATTATCCACCTGACCCAAAATCTGAATTCCTGAGGTTGAATTGAAAATATTGTCGCGATTATCAAATACAAGCCCGTTTGTGATTTGCGACCGGAATCTCCATCCCAGATTCACCTCAGCAAGCACCTGATCAGAAACCAGTGAAGTCGGACGATTTGAAATATAAAAACCGGGAGAATACCGGTGAAAATGACTCCAGTTGATCAGTAAACGGTGCCCGATCCCGGCAGAAAATCCTATGTTAGATCTTTCGTAAGATGCACTTTCCTTTATTGACTGGTTGTTATTTTCAGTGATAGACGCTGCTCCAACCGTAAAGGTTTGAGTCAAATAAAACATTGAAAGGGTTAATGACCATGGTTTATCATACAGCCACGGTTCTGTCCAGGAAAGCTGGAAGTATTTCCTGAG
>JAIOQL010000437.1 GCA_021413405.1 Leptospira sp. | reverse complement strand
GAAATCCTGTATCATTGCCGGATTAAAATTGGAAGCGACATGATTTCCGGGCATAACAATTTCATCGAACTCATTGTATATCAGTCCCCAAAAAGATGCGCCCCAGGCAAAATTCAGATTCCCGATTGATCCATATTTTTTCTCCAGCCATTTCCGGAAATTTTTTTCGCTTCCCCTGGAATATGAGATATCTGAACCTTCATGCCCTGGCTCGTTGTCAATTTGCCATCCGATGACAGTCTCATTGGTACCAAAACATTTTGCCATTTCAGTAACAATCCGCTCCGTTGCGTTCCTGAATTCTTTTGAAGAAAAACAGGCCTGCCGTCTCGTGCCAATTGTTCTGACAATTCCTTCTTTTGAAACCTGAACTATTTCCGGATATTTTTTGTAGAGCCATGGAGGAAAGGTAGCCGTCGGGGTTCCAAGAATCACACTCATCCTCGCCTTCCGGAATTTATTTATGATCATTTCATAAAATGAAAAATCAAATTTTCCTTCTTTGGGTTCCATGAGTGCCCAGGAGAATTCAGCCAGGCGAACCGAAGAAATTCCCATGTTTTTCATAATAAGGATGTCTTCATCCCAATCTTTCCCGGTCCATTGTTCCGGATAATAATCTACACCAAATATCATTCTCGTTTTTCCTTTCAGCCAGGTGCACCGGTATGCTGTCTAAAATGTATCCGAAGCCGGTGTAGAATAAACTATATGCCAAATGAGAACGAATGGTTAAAGAAATTTTCCCCTGCATGTCCGAAATTCAGTAAAAAATCACATTTTCCGATGGAAAGAGTTGGTAGGCAGATTATTTCAGTTAGAAAGAAGCAAGTAATTCCATAGGACATAATAATCTTCCACCCACACAATGAAATATTTTAGCTTTTTTCTACTACTTGGATTGCAGAATATTTATGCAGACGACGCTGTTTCCAGATTAAACACCTGGGCGGATACTGAGCTTGCTTTACATTCAGGATTTTTTTCCTCTTTTGTTTTCATTTTCATCGGTGGATTCCTCGCCAGTCTTCTTCCTTGTACATATCCATTGTATCCGATCACTGCCGGAATTATTCAAAATAGAGCGAAAGGATCAAAGAAATTCATCCACCCGGTTTTTTATTACCTGGGCCTATGCTTCATGTATCTTATTTTCGGACTCATTGCCGGATTAAGTGGCGGTGCGTTCAACCAGCTCCTTAGAATTCCCGCGATGAATATTTTTTTCGGCACTGTACTTTTTTTAATGGGGCTGAGCACCCTGGAATATCTCTACATTCCCTTTTTTACCGGATCGGGATTCCAGTCGAAATCAGGAGGAATTTTCGGAACATTTCTGCTGGGAATGGGGGCCGGACTGCTTTCCTCTCCATGCGTTGGCCCGATAGTGATTACTATTCTCTTACAGATAACCTCCTCTGTAGCGCATAACGTATCATTATACACAACCATCATCGCTTCCATAAAAATGCTGTTCTTCGGAATGGGACTCGGGATTCCTTTCCTTTTCATCGGTGCATTTGAATTATCGCTTCCGAAATCAGGGAAATGGATGCGTTATGCGCAATTCTTTTTTGGTCTTCTTATAATTTATTTTTCATACGGCTATTACGAAAAAGGAATGACTGGAATCGGCCGTACGGAACCGGAAATCCGGTTAGTTGCCCTTGGCTTTTCTTTGCTACTACTATGCGTTTATCATATCCAACCTGTTGAAAAGATTAAATCAGAGAAAATGAAATTTTCCTTACTTTTTACTTTTGCAGTTTTGGCTATTCTTTTCCTGACCAAAGGGATAGTTTTAAATTCCGGATCAAACAATTTTGTCAATCCGGCTTCAGGTAAAAATATTGAAGTTACAGAAAATCTGAAATGGCACAGAAACAGAGAAGAGGCGTATTCTGCTGCAAAATCAGAAAACAAAAGAGTTTTCATTGATTTTTATGCAGACTGGTGTACAAACTGTAAGGAGTTCGGAAAGCTTGCAATTTCAAATGCAGAATTGAATAGAGCCTTGAGTGGATCCGTGCTTCTAAAAATTTATGACACAGATCCGGAGTTTGAGAATTTCCGGAATGACAAACGCTTTCCGGAGTTACAAATCGGGCTGCCATTCTTTGTCATTACTGACAGCAACGCTGAAGTTATTTTTAAAACGACTGATTATTTGAATTCGAATGAAATGATAAAAGCCTTGTCCAAAGATCAATCTCCAAATAAATAACTAACGGAATGGTAAGAGATCATTTCTACAGCCTTTTTCTAAAGCCTCTTTTCTTTTCACTCGATCCGGAGAATGCTCACCAGCTTTCTGTTTCACTTCTGAAAGCTGCAAATCAGTTTCCCGGGTTTCTCAATAAAATAGAACAGGTAACTACCTACAAAAGTGAAAGACTGAAGGTTAAGGTCGCTGGCATTGAATTTTCCAACCCGCTCGGAATGGCAGCAGGTTTTGATAAGACGGGAGAATTGTATCCGTTTCTGGCAAAATTGGGATTTGGCCACGTAGAAATCGGAACAATCACCGGTGAAAAGCAGCCCGGGAATCCGCAACCAAGGGTTTTCCGGTACCCGAAAGATCAGGCGCTGATCAACAGGATGGGGTTTAATAATCCCGGAAGCAAAGAGGCTTTATGCATAATTTCTACTCAGAAAAAATTTATCCCAAGGGGAATAAATGCCGGAAAAACAAAAATCGTTCCCGCAGAAAATGCTGTTGAAGATTATGTTAAGACTTTTCAAAGTCTTTCCGGTGTGTCTGACTACGGTGTAATCAATGTCAGTTCCCCGAATACTCCGGGACTCAGAAATTTACAGGAGAAAGATGCGTTAGTCGCTCTTGTGAATGGAATTAGAAAGGGTCTGGGAGGAAAGTTTCTGATCCCGACCTTCGTTAAATTGGCGCCAGACCTCGAAGAAAATGCATTTCTTGAATTGTTGGATATAGTCCTGGATCTTGGGATTTCGGGGCTCGTGCTGACTAATACAACTCTTGATAAAAGCTCTTTGACCGGATACAGTAGAATTGAAGAAGGGGGTCTGTCCGGCAGGCCTGTGAGGGAAAAATCAACCGGGTTCATCCGGCTGGCTTATAAAAAATTACAGGGCCGGTTACCAATCATTGGTGTCGGTGGAATTGATTCAGGAGAATCTGCCCTGGAAAAGATCAAAGCAGGTGCAAATCTCATTCAGATCTATACCGGGTACATATACCAGGGTCCTTTTCTTCCATACAATATTCTGAAATTTCTGGACAACTTTATGTTGAAAGAAGGTGTCGGCAATATTTCTCAATTGACCGGATCTGAATGAATCTCCGGAAATTATTATTGAAATTTAACAGTGCCTGAAAATACTAATAGTCTCGATGGGGGATTAGCTCAGCTGGTTAGAGCGCTTCCTTGACATGGAAGAGGTCACTGGTTCGATTCCTGTATCTCCCACCATCAGATTCCCGGAACAATTTCAGGCATTTTGAATCCGGAAACAATACCTATATCTTTTTTCAGCTGCTGTCTGACTATGGCATCTTCTTCTATCAGCAGGGCCTTTTTTAATGCAATTTCAGACATTTTGATATCTATTTCTCCGAGACCAGCAGACGTCCTCCGACGAACTTGCGGGTCTTCGCTTTTCAGGAGATCCAGGAAAACTTTGAAGTAGGTGTCTACATTCTTATCCAGTGAAATAATTGCATGCAGCATGGAAGATCGTGCGAACTCATTTTTTTCATTGGCAATTGCCGTTTTCAAAGGTTCCAATGACTCTTTGTTCCTCGAAGATTTCATCCCGTCTGCGGCAGATGCACGAATATAGTAATTTTTGTGAGTAAGTGAGGCCTTTAATAATTCGAATGACTCTTTTGTTAATTCCAGCTCGCCAAGAGTTCTCAGCATTTCACCCAATGCCATTACTAACTTGTATTCCTCATCCGAAAAACTTGGCCTGTCTTCTTCCGTGACGTTTCTTTCATTCAATTTGAAAACTTCGATAACGGGTTTAATCGCAACTTCCTGACCCATAAATGCTATTGCTTTGGCTGCCTGGAATTTAAGGAGAGGGGAATTTTCTTCCGAATTCGGAATAAACGGATTTCCTTTTAGAGCAGCGATGATTGGCCTGATCGCACGTTTACTTCTTATGAACCGGAGAGTATCGATTGCACGAATCCGCTCTTCGAGACTTCCATACCATAACATCTGAACCTGGTGGTGGAAATGCTGATCGCTTCCATCATTGACTTTATATGACTCTTCACCCAATAATGAATAAAAAGAAGATAAGATACATAATACAAAAAAAGGCGCCCTTTTCATAATTACCTCACTGTATTAATATCGAATTAAATAGATCCCTACTTTATTTGATATGAAAAATTAAGCGATAAATTTGCACTTTCCTGATATTTTTTGAAAATGTTTCTGGAGTTCTGTCCTAGGTTCCCAGTCTGAAGTCTGATTTCAGGAAAATAAGACTATTAATTGATTTCTTTGATCATATTGGCAACTTCCCTGAGTTTTTCTGAAAGTTTTTCCAATGATTTTCCTTTTTCTTCTTTCAAAGTTTCGCTGATTTTGTCGAGATCCAGTTTGATTTGCTGTTTTTTCTCATTTGCTTTCGATGCGAAATTTCGCAAGAGGTCATCGCGATAATCTTTTAGCTCAGTCAGCTTAAGTTCACCAAGCTCAACCATATTCTGCAGAATTTTTTCAATTTTTTCTTTGGTAAGACTTCCCTCCCCGATACCGCTAACAACTAACCTGCCAAAGAAAGAACTTATGTCTTTTCCGGTCTCACGTATCAAAGCAGAAAGCATAAAATTAGAAAATTCCGCATTCCGTTGACCAAAACTCACTTTTAAAAAAGTTTGGCCAAGGATTTTAGGAGTTATGTCCTGTCCGGTAATATTATCAATTACTTTAATGTCATCGCCGGCTATGACCATTTCGGCAACATCTTCGAGTGTTATTGTTTTACTCGTTTCAGGATCATATAGCCTGCGATTTGCGTATCTCTTCAGGAGTTTCATCTAATATTTGGCAATTAGAAACTTACTTTTATGATAAATCGTTTCGTTATGCACTGCACAATATTTAATTCTCATTCCCAAAAAGGTCAAGTAGAATAAAATGTCAGATACCGGTTCTGCAATTCTTACGCGCAATCTGCTTCGGGAAGAAATTAATTTTCTCAACTCTTTATCGAAACTGTATGGCTCCATTTTATCAAATTGGTCGAAAAATGAAAAATTTAACGGCCTCTCGGCGAGAGAAATTCTGTTAATTGAGAATTTTACTTTTGAATCATTGAGTTCTATCTTTGACTGGGCAATTGATCCTTTCCTGATCGGAAGATTTTCTGAACAGGAAAAGAAGGATGCGGCAAAATCGGGAATAGCAAAGTTTTGGGACCTGGAAAATTATTCGATACAGGATTTTCCCTGGAAACAAAATTTTTCCCCGACTGAAAATAGCGGATTGATTTTCGCTGTCTATTCTGACAATTTTTCTTTTTCTAAAATTACAAAATCAATCCTAAGATCTTTTGGAATCAGCCCGTTTTTAACCACGAATTTTGAAGAATTAAGGCTAATAATAGAAGGCAGTCGGATTGATTGCTTAATTCTGGATTGGGATACCGGCAACTTCGAACCTGTTATCATTCACAGGGAATTTACAAAAATCCGCAGACAGGGAAAATTTTTCCCGCCCGTCATCGGGATCAAAGATTTCAATAAACCGGATTTATTTAAGAGCCTTTCATCCGGGATCAGAGATTTTTCCCCATTCCTGTTTTCTCAGAATGAAGTGATCAAACTTTTAATAAACTCAATGCCGCTATCAAAGCCAAGTGAAAAAGCAAGTGAAAAACCTTTTAATAAATTTCTAAACTGGGATTTTTCTCCGGATCGGCATATTCTTTCTTATAATCTAATCGAATCGGAAAAAGATCCAAATATTTACGGTGCATCTGATTTTGAAAATCGCAGACTTAGAAGTTCTTTTGAATGGTTATTCTCTTCGCTGGATTAAAATTTTTAAACGCATGCTTAATAGACGTTCCCCTCCACTGGATGGTTTACTTTGCTTTTAACCTTGGACATTGCTGGTTGGAGTGCTCTGCTCGAGGAAAAAATGTATGATCGTGGAGTTCCCCCAATCATTACCCAATCTTCCTCCCGAATCCTGATGATACATCGGATTCCAGTCGAAGTGCATCGCAAAATTTCTTATAGAATCCGGGATAAACAGCCTTAGCTAAGCTTTTTCAACCCGATTATTACCTCTAATCTAGAAGAAAATCTTTCTCCTCTAATTCAGCTG
>JAIOQL010000436.1 GCA_021413405.1 Leptospira sp. | reverse complement strand
AACTGACGGCAAATCTACCACAACGGCATTAACTCATCATCTTATAAAAAAGACGTTTCCCGATTCAAGGATGGGTGGAAATATTGGTGTTCCATTCACTGATTTTTGTGAAGAAAATTCAAAATTTGCCATCCTTGAACTCAGCAGTTATCAACTGGAAGATTCGCCAATTCTGAATCCTTTTGCTTCTGCAATTCTGAACCTTGCTCCGGATCATCTGGAGCGGCATGTGACTATGGAAAATTACCTTGCCGCAAAGCGAAAGATTATCCCGACATCTCCTGATCATATTTTCATAACCAGTAACTCTCTGATGGATCGGATATTCCCTTCCGGCTTCAGGCCGGGTTGCAAAATTCGTTCTTTCGGAACAGAAAAAAAAACTGATGCCTTCATCTCGCCGGAAACAATGGAAATTGTTTCAAATCAATCCCGATATTCCACCAGATCATTTCGATTGAAAGGAGAGCATAATTTGCATAACCTCGCTGCTGCAATTCTATTGGCAGAGAGTGCCGGTTGCAAACCGGCAGACATTGAGAGCGAAATTTCAGGGTTTTCCGGGCTTCCATACAGATTCCAGCTTATCCGGACATTGAACGGAATTCAGTTTATCAACGATTCCAAATCTACAAATCTCCACAGTATGCTTTCGGGAGTGAAAGGCATTGGAGCTGATACCCCCATAATTCTGATACTTGGAGGAAGGCCAAAAAAAGAAGAGCTTTTCCCTCTGGAAGCCGCCCTGAAATCGCAGAATGCGGTAGTTTTCCTGTTTGGGGAAGCAGTTCATTCATGGGAAAATGCGTTAGGCGAAATGTTAGGCGGAAAAATGGTAGTGAAGGAGAATCTGGAAGAAGTAGTTAGCTCATTGCCTGCAACTATTCGCGATAATAAAACAAGACTTGTAATTTTTTCACCAGCCTGCGCCAGCTTTGATCAATATAAAAATTTTGAAGAAAGAGGAGCCCATTTCACAAAACTGATCAGTGAGCTTTCTTTATAACCTTCAGATTTTAATGCAGACCTTGCCGAAATGCTTTCCGGCTGCTATTTTATGAAAAGAAATTGCCCGGTTCATTGATTCAAGGGATGCTTTGCTTCCCACGATTATTCCCTGTATCCGGATGTTTTGCATCAGTATTGGAAACAGGTTGAGATTGTTGGAACCGCCACCAGCCAGAACTCCAATCAGGCTTATGTGTCCGAAAAGCCGAATAGCTTTCAATGATTGCTCGAGAGTTCCTGCTCCACCGACTTCGATAATATGATCAGCACCGACCATTTGCGTTATTTTGCGTACTTCTTTTGCCCAACCTGGTTTTTCATTATAATTAATAACATGGTCGGCCCCAAGTTCTTTTGCTCTTTGCAGTTTCTCATTGCTGCTGGAAGTGACTATCACATTTGCTCCCATAAGTTTTGCAAACTGGAGTGCGAAAATTGAAACCCCACCAGTTCCAAGCACAACTACATTGTCTCCCGGATTAATTTTAGATTCGACTGCGAGAGCACTCCACGCAGTCAGTGCGGCACACGGTAGGGTTGAAGCCTCTTCATAGCTTAAATGGTCCGGCATTAAAACGACTCCGTCTTCCGAAAAGATCCTGTATTCAGTCATCGTTCCATCTAATGGACCGCCGAGGGTTGTTCTGAGCTGATCGAAATCGGGAATACCGGATTTCCATTTTGGAGCAAATACTCCGATTACCCGATCACCGACTTTGAAATTTGAGACCCCCGTTCCTATCTCCACAATCTCCCCTGCACCATCACTTCCCGGAATAAGTGGAAGTTTGTAGCGGGGGTTGTATTGTCCTATGATTGTCAGGTAGTCTCTGTAGTTGAGAGAAACAGCTTTAATTTTAACTAAGACTTCTCCAGCCCCGGCTTTTGGCTGAGGCCGTTCTGCCAATTTTAGATTCTCAATTCCGAATTGGTTTTGAATTTCAAATACTTTCATTTTTCCGATTTCGGATGCGATAGCGATTGTAGCGAAAATTCCTCAGGAATTGGAGCATAGCATCTTTTCCCGCCAGAAAAGATGCTAAAGTAAGTGAAAATCTTTCGAGGAATTGAAGCGTAAAGCGCGGTCGGGAGCCAATTTTTTATATATCGTTTGCGACCGAATCGCCCGACATTTTCACTGCACCGAATGAATGTCAGAATAAAAAAAAGAAAATTCATCTGACAACTATTTTTTCCCCACCCCTTCTTTCGGTGCGCCTACAAGAATGGACATGTTTCCGGCAGGATGCTTGTTCTCTTTCATCAATTGATGACTGAGACCCGTTTCTTCAAATTTGAAAGTTCTTGAAAGAACAGGATCAACTTTTTTCTGAATCACAAGATCATTTAAGCCTTTGCAATTTTCGTCGTTCGCGAAATGAGAACCCTGCAATCTTTTTTGCCTCATCCATAAATAGCGCAGATCAACCGTTGCATTGAATCCGGATGTTCCGGCACAAATCACAATCATCCCCCCGGTTTCACAGACAAATGCAGAGGTTGGGATGGTTGACTCACCCGGATGTTCGAATACAATTTGAGGATTCTTCCCTTTTCCGGCAATTTCCCAGATTGCTTTTCCAAATTCCCGTGCAGCCTTTGTCCATTCTGCAAATTTTTCCGGCTTATTGATTTCGGATGTAATTGCTCCCCAGTGGCTAAATTTATTCCTGTTGATTACCCCTGCGGCTCCCAATTTTTTGCAATATTCGAATTTATCATCTGAACTGACAACGGCGATAGGAATTCCGCCCGCTGCTTTTACAATTTGAATCGCCATGGACCCGAGTCCACCGGCACCACCCCAAATAAGAACCACATCATCCTTTTTTACATCGTTAGGTTTCCAATGGTGAAGCATGCGGTAGGCGGTAGCCGCTACCAGCATATATGCGGCAGATTCTTCCCACGTCAGATGCTGGGGACGGGGGAGACATTGGTGGGCCTGAACTTTACAAAATTGCGCAAAGGATCCCCAATTTGTTTCATATCCCCAAATCAGTTGTGAAGGGGCGAACATAGGATCCTTTCCGGCGATTACCCATGGATCATTTCTATCCCAAATTCCACAATGTACAACAACTTCATCACCAACTTTCAAATTGCTGACTTCTGAACCGACTTTATATACAATACCGGATGCATCGGATCCACCAATATGAAATTTTTCCGGTTCCCCTTTTTTATTCCTGGCCCCAATTACATCTACAGGGTATCCTAAAGCCGCCCAAACATTA
>JAIOQL010000435.1 GCA_021413405.1 Leptospira sp. | reverse complement strand
GAAAAAGAAGGGAAATTGATGAAGGGTAGCGAAATTGTCAGTTTGTCAAAACAAGTGTCTTTTGATTATTTTGTCCAAGGGGCAATCGGGAACACAGATGATGGAAGAGTTCTCTCCAGAAAAGAGAGTAGTTTCCTGATTCTCGATCTCTTTGATAAAACAGGAAACAAAGTCGGTGGAATCCGGTTTGCGTCAGAAGATAAAATCATGGCTGATATTAACCTGATCAAAGATGCCTGTTTAAAAATCGCGGGGCTATTTGGAAAAGAAAATCAACCCAAACCCAATCGTTTCTTTATTTTCTAGGCAGCGTTTTCCATCAAATATACAGCTAGTAAAAACAGAAATACAGGAAAAAGCCAGGTAACGACTGCCCTGCCCGTGTTTTGTTTGATGACAATTTTAGAAGCGATTACAAAAATAATCCCGCTCCAGATCAGCTCCGCAATAACGAGAATGACAATCATATATCCGTAAATTGAATAAAAAACATCAGTCTTCGCGATCAGTATACTTGAATACCAGGTGGTCACGATATTCATCATTGCTCCCAGTAGCATTGGTGGGATTAGTGAAGCAATGATGATCGAGAGTAAAATTGAATATTTTCTTTCAACTTCTCCAAAAATCAGCACAATCAGATAAGTTAAGATTGATCCATATAAAATGTAGGCCATCCAATAAACAGGGAACAACAGCAACTTAATTGGATAAAAAGTTCTTAAAAATACCTCAAAATTAATCTTATCACTGCCAAACTCAGACAAGACAAGACTATTGTTCACTAAATGTGAATCTATCCTAAAAAAGGAAAAAATCAGAATAAAAACAAACAGAATCCCCTGATAAATTGCCAGATCTATAAATATTTGTTTAACATTTCTGCTCTTATCAAACTCTCTAAAAAATCGGGAAGGTCTAATTGAAATATCTATTAGCCTATGAAAAAAAGATTTAATTGAAATGATTTTCGCGTTTTGCACAGAGGAACCCTTTTGTTCTATTTGAATTTATTTTTAATATTTAAAAAAGAAGACTTTATTAATAATTTAGAATCCATGAAATTATTGTCATCCAATATTCCAGAGATCATTGGATCGAAATTAATTTTGCTTTTTGCTTTGCTTGTCATTTTCCCAGTTACCCTGATAAACTGGAGAGCCTGATTCACTCAGCAATATTCCGAAACCATTCCGTTTCCCTTCTTTCCATTGGCCAATATACCGGGTACCATCATTATAAATGAACATCCCTGCCCCGTCGTATATTGCTCCATTTTTATAAATACCTTTGAATTGAGTTTTGTCCGGAAGAGTCAAAAGCCCTCTTCCGTTCGGTTCACCTTTTTTCCATTCTCCGGTATATTTCGTACCATCACCCCACGTATAAGTTCCATACCCATTTTTTTCATTCGCAACGAAACTCCCCTCATACTTTCCACCGTCGGGATAAATATATTTTCCACTTCCCTCTTTCTGACCATTTTTCCACATACCCTCGTATTTGTGTCCTTTTGGGTTTGTGAAAATTCCGAACTCATCATTTTTCCCGTCTTTGAAATGTCCGGAATACCTGGTTTTGTCCTTGAAAACCCTTATTCCGATTCCCGATTCACAATCTCCGGAAATGCAC
>JAIOQL010000434.1 GCA_021413405.1 Leptospira sp. | reverse complement strand
CTCCGGTCCGGACCGTCAAAAAGCACTGAGTCACATTGAAGCAGCAGAAAATGATTTTCTATCAGAATTTAAAATCGAAACAGAACATTGCCTCATTGCTTTCGGTCCATTCGTACCGTCCCGCAAGAACTGGAACAATTTCGTAAATATACACAACCCGGTGAATGTATTTTTGAAAATTGATCCTGCAACTGCTTATAACAGATTGAAATTCAGGCGAAGCCAGCAGTTGGAAGATCTGTCCAGCTACAAAAGTCTTGGTTCCTGGGATCAGGGTGTTCTGACATATTTTGATGAATCTACGAACAGCCATGCAGATTTGTCCAAAGAAGATTCTCTCAAAAAAATTTCAGAATTGATCGAATACAATGAATCAAATTACTACAAACCATTTGTGAAGAGCTTTGCGATCAATGAATCCAGGGATTGCAGAACATTTGTGATCGATAAAATTCAAAGTCAAATCTAACGCAATTTATCTTTCAGAATATTTAAAGCAGAAGACAGCAGATCCTTGTCACCTGTTTTTCCATCAGGTGTAAGACCGCTAATCAGATTCGGAAGAATTGCGGTTAGTTTTGATACTGCATCATTTTCAGATAGTCCCGATTTTTTTGCAAGATCTGCAATTGTATTCTTTCCCAGTATATCTGATAGATCATCCGCAGACACGGATTTATTCTCACCGTTTGATATCCATGATTCTGCAATTCCACCGAGACCTTTTTCCTGAAATTTCTTGTGTAACCCTTCAATTCCGCCCATATTTTGGACAGCGCCTAGGGCCTTATTGGCGAGTTCTTTATATTCCGGATTTGCTTTTGATACTGCATCCAGTGCACTGTTGATAATTGATTCGAATAGGCTCATAGTTCCCTCTTTGTAATATTATTTTTTTTCGCAGAATAGTCCAACCTGTTTCGAAACCTGGCGGGCAAGTCAGATTCATGAACGGCTGAAAGATTCTCTGAAATTTGAACCCGTTTTTCTTCCGGTTGCAATACATTTTTAAACTACCACGGAAATTTCGAAATGCCTTCTAATAAATTTTGACAGTATTATTTGGAAAATCCAGAATGGATTACTTTGCGCTTTTCAGTTATTGTTTTTATATTCATAATCCTTCTAAACTGTAATCCGGTTTCTCAAAAGAATCAACCAAAAGCAGTGCAAGGTATCATGGATCTCCGCGAGTGGGATTTTGAGAAAGATGGAATTCTCGAGCTGGATGGGGAATGGGAATTTTACTGGAAAGAAATTATCAGTCCTGCGCAATTCTCGAATAGTGAAAACTGTAAATCCCAAAAGCAATGTCTATCGGGTTTCTCCGAAAAGAAAAAATTCATACAGGTTCCCCGTCCCTGGAACGGGTTTGATGCGAATGAAGCAGATGAATCTCAAAAAATAATTTCAGGAGACGGGTTTGCTACCTATCGGCTGAAAATTTTGACAGTAAAGCCGTTCACCCTTGCGTTAAAAACCGGAACTTTTGCCACTGCATACATTCTTTATCTGAACGGAGTCAGGACCAGCTCTGCGGGAGAGGTTGGCGAAAACCAGATTACTTCAAAACCCAAATATTCTCCCCGGATCATTCTTTTGCCAAATGTAAAATCCGAGATGGAAATCGTTATCCATGTTTCGAACTTTCATCATAAAAAAGGCGGTATGTGGAATTCAATACAGCTTGGATTAGAGAATGAAATTCATGATCTCCGGGAACGAAATATTTTCGTGGATATTTTTTTGACCGGGAGTTTTCTTGTTATGGGATTTTATCACCTGGGATTATTTACTATCCGGAAAAAAGACCGTTCCACTCTTTATTTCGGATTATTTTGTATCTGCATTTCAATTTTTACAATGGTTAACGGGGAAATGTATCTATATAAAATGTTTCCGGGTATGCCCTTCGCGCTAAGTCTCAAGCTGGATCACCTTGCGGTTTATCTTTGCCCGCCATTCGCGATTTTATTCATATCACGCATATTTCCGGATGAAACAAATAAAATCATTTGCGGGTCAGTTGTTTATCTGACCTTTGTTCTTGCATTCCTGGTTCTGATTCTGCCGACAGGAGTGTTTACGCATATAATGCCGGTGATCGAGATAATCATCCTGGCCTCTTGTTTATATTCGGTCTACATTGCTATCGTCGCGAGTATTCACAACCGCCAGGGAGCAAAATCTTTTCTACTGGGGATCGGTGTGTTTTTTATCATTGCACTCAATGATGTTCTTTTCGAGAACCACATCATTGCTACCGGTTTTTTCACTCCATTCGGGCTTTTCTTTGTAATATTTCTCCAGAGTTTTGTCCTCTCCATGCGTTTTTCACGCGCATTTCTTATCTCGGAAAATCTCACAATTGATCTGGAAAGAAACAATAAAGAACTTTCCGAACTCAAAGACAGTCTTGAAATAAAAGTAGAAGAGCGCACTGAGCAATTGGAGAAAGCAAAAATTTTCGCAGAGGAGGAACATCGCAAATCAGAGTCACTGCTTTTTACTATACGTAAGGATCTTCAGGTCGCACGGAAGATTCAAAGAACGATTCTTCCGCGTCTTCTTGATATCAGATATCTGAACATAAATACAAAGTATATGCCGATGACCGAAGTTGGTGGTGATATATATAACATTGAAGAACTTCGGCCCGGTTTTGTCCGGATATTCATAGCGGACGCAACAGGACATGGGATGCAGGCAGCTCTTGTTACGATGTGTATTCTGGCAGAATACCAGCATATCAGAAAATATGAAATTCCGCCTTCCGAACTTCTTGGTTTGTTAAATTCCCAGTTTTGCAGGAATTATAATTTTCTCAAAAGTTTCTTTACGTGTTTTCTGGTCGATGTGGATCTTGGGACAAACAGGATATGTTTTGCATCGGCAGGACATCCTCCCCAGGTTTTACTTGGGAAGACCGGAATGGAGTTGCTTCATCGTACGGGCCCGCTTGTTGGGATTAAAGAAAATGCTATTTTCAAATTAAATGAAAAAGAATTTCAGAACGGCGACAAACTTTTTCTTTTTACGGATGGAATTTTTGAAGAATTCAATTCAATAAAGGAAGAGTTCGGAGAGGAGAGGCTTTATTCACTCATCCGGGAATATGGAAAGGATTCTCTCGAATCTTCAATGGAAAAAATTCTGGCAGAGCTGGATGAATTTTTGAATGGTTATGAAAAACAGGATGATATAACATTTCTCGGGATCAGTCACTTATGATTACGGAAATATTTCTTTAAGCCATTTATTCCGGTCCTGAAAAAATTTTGACAATCACGGTATGATGGTGCGAAAATAGAAGAAATGAAAGAATCCAAACTGGATAGCCTGGGTCTGATTGTTGCACTCCTCGCAGCAATTCTGCCTGTCGCTTTTCTTTTTATGAATTTTCTTTGCTATCTTCTCAGCTGGAATTCTTTTTTATTTATCCCGGCTGATATTCTGAGTTCACTTTCTGCAGCTGCATTTATTCTGTTTCTTGGGCTTTTTATTATTCTGGAAAAATTTCAGAAAAAAAGAGGATTGAAGAATTTTGAGAATACAAAATCAGTCTCTCCCAAAGAGTTTTTACCAAATCCTTCCCTTCTTGTTTCAGACCCGTTCATGATTTATTTTATTTTCGGGCTGGAATCATTTATATTTATCATTACACTCACAATGTTTTATTCATATATTTCGAATCTTCGTTTTTTTACGGGAGCAGTGAATCTTTCCGGCGAATTAATTTCAAAAAAAAATATACAGGAAAAGCGTGGGTCAATTGAAGCAATCGTAGAGTATAAATATGAAAATAAAAAGCAAAGAAAAATTCTCAAATGCTCATCAGATCTTTTGTCTAAAAATAGAAATGCCATCGGAATTCTTTTTTTTCCAAAAAACGGATCCGCAGGATGTTATCCGGATGGAAAAAAATTTCAGTCATTGACTGATTTGCCGGTTCTTGTACCCGAAAGTGAAAAGAAAGACTACTTCGAGGCTTCTCTCCTGATTCTGTTCCCCTGGTTTTTTTCGGTTATTTTAGGACCGCCGGTTGGATGGATTTTGACTACCGGTCAAATTCAACCGGAAAATGCAATGGGACTCATCTATTACAGAATAATCATCGGGGCGGGACTTCCTTTGCTTTTTTGTGCGGGATTCCTTGTGCAAATCCTGATTTTCATTCTGATGAAAAAGCCGGATTGGAAAGAGATCTCCATTCAGTCAACGGCAATAATTTTCATTACTCTTCTGGCCGTATGGAGCGTCCGGAATTCTTTCCTGGATTATCGGCTTGGTATTCAGGAGATAAACTCCAGCATTGTTGCATTTCGTGATTCTGACGATGTAAAAGCTGTCTGGTATAACCGGGTAAATTCTGTTAAGGGGCTGGGTTCCGGAACCTGGGAAGGAAAAATGGAGTCAGGAGAAATTCTGAGTTTCGAAAACCCGCCGATTTGCTTTTGTAATAAGAAAAAATATTTTTATGAATCAGAGTTCGGACAACCAATGAAAATTACATATTTGAAAAATTTGAATAAGATTCTCAAGTATGAATTGAATGATCATTGAAAAATGCTACGATGTCTATGGGCGCTCTTGATTTTTTTCCGCATTGGACAGTGATCCTGCAGCTTCTTCCCGTTCCAACAGTGCCTTTTATCCGTGCATGCGCTGTCGAGTTATTCTGATTGAAAGGGGATCCCGGGAGAATTTCGGAGGCCTTGCAAAACTTTCCTTCGGCGGAATATTCATGGTGGATTCCCCTGTCCAGAGAAGCAGGGGGATCCGTGATAGCATTCCATTGGCTCTTGCAGACTGGTGCTCATGCGCCGGGTTCGGTGAATCGGCAGGATATGAAATTCCCCGAAAATGGGCGGAATTATACGTTAACCGCTCTATTGAGGATATTTATCACTTTCTGAAAGAAAGATCGGTGAGTTTTTTTCCGGTTGTTCACTGGGTGGAGAGAGGACTCTTTAAACCCGGAAACAGCGTTCCGAGGTTTCATATGGTTTGGGGAACCGGAAAGTCGCTGATTGACTCTCTCGTGTCGCATCTTTTTTCCGGTAAGAATGCGGACAGGCTGAATGTTTATTTCGATCACCGTGCAACAGGACTGCTCACCGATAGAAAAAGAGTTTCTGGCTGTGTTGCTAAAAACGAAACTACGGGAAGACAAATCAGAATTTCTGCAGAAAATGTCATTGTTGCGTCAGGCGGAATTGCGGGAGATTTGCAGAGAGTCAGGAGGCTCTGGGACAAATCTCTCGGCTCTCCGCCGGAAGTGCTCCTCAATGGCTCTCATATCAATGCAATAGGCGACATGCATGATGCCGTCTCCAAAATGAAAGGAAGCCTGACTCACCTTGAA
Source organism: Leptospira sp. (assembly GCA_021413405.1). Taxonomy (GTDB): domain Bacteria; phylum Spirochaetota; class Leptospiria; order Leptospirales; family Leptospiraceae; genus JAIOQL01. The sequence continues at coordinate 3,157 of JAIOQL010000434.1, read as the reverse complement.
AAACTCTGGAATTATGCGGCCGGTGTCCATCATCCGTCAGGCGACATGGCATTCCATGGATTGAGCCTTGTGCCTCCGAAATCGGCGTTATGGGTAAATTATACGGGAAAAAAGGATCGGGTCACTTCCTCTGATCACAGGATTTGACACCAGGCATCTTGTTGAAGAGATTTGCAAACAGAAAAAAAAATATTCCTGGCAGATCCTGAACTGGAAAATAGCGGTTAAAGAGCTTGCTGTTTCCGGTTCTGAATTCAATGAATCGATCCGGGATAAAAAAATATTTTCTTTTCTGAAACAGCTGTTGACCGGAAATGAAAAACTGGTGAGTACACTGGCTGAGACCTGTATTGACTTTGTAGTCGCAAATACAATTCCTGAATTGGCAGAAAAGATGAACAGGCTCACAGGAGATTCTTCAGTGCAGTTTCAGAATCTTGAAGAAGAAATCTTTCATTGGGATTCTATGATCGGTAGAGGAAAAAAATTTCACAATGACGATCAGCTCCGTAGACTCGACCAGTTACGGAATTATGCCGGGGATAGATTTAGAACATGTAAACCGCAAAAGATATTGGATCGGGAGGCTTTGCCACTAATTGCCATCCGGGAATTTATTTTAACCCGCAAGAGCCTTGGAGGGATAGAAACCGATCTCGAAAGCAGGGTATTATACCGGAACGGCAAAGTGATCCCCGGACTTTATGCGATAGGCGAAGCCGCTGGATTTGGAGGCGGGGGAATTCATGGGAAAGGTTCACTCGAAGGCACGTTTCTCGGAAGTTGCATTGTTACGGCAAGAGTTGCAGCAAGATCAATTACAGGAAAATCCGTATAGGAATGGAGATATAAAATGAAAAGAACAGGCGCTAGTCTTGCGGTTTATGCACTGGAACAGCTTGGGATCCGGTATACATTCGGAATACCCGGTGTTCACAATACCGAAATTTACGACGAGCTGAACAAGTCCGGCCAAATTACTCCGGTTCTCGTAACTCACGAGTGCGGGGCAGCATTTATGGCCGATGCAATCAGCAGGACATCCGGATCCATTGGAACCCTGGTCATTGTCCCGGCAGCAGGAATAACTCATGCGTTAAGCGGCATTGGAGAGGCATTTCTCGATGGAATCCCAATGCTCGTAATTTCGGGTGGAGTGAGAACGGATACCGGAAAATATTATCAGCTTCACCAGATTGACCAGCACAAGATTCTTGCAGGAATAACCAAGAAATCATTTCTTATAAAGGAACATTCCGAAATTATTCCGACAATTTTTGAAGCCTATTCTATAGCTACTGGCGGAGAGCCCGGACCGGTATTCGTTGAAATTCCTGTCAATATACAACTTTTCAGCGGTAACGTCCCGGATCTGCCACGGTACAAGTCAACGCCTTCAATGGTTGTCCTGGATCCGGGGAAAATTGAAAAAGCAGCAAAACTTTTGCTGGAATCAAAAAGTCCGGGAATTTTTGCCGGGTGGGGAGCGAGGAATGCGACCGGGGCATTGATCCGGATCGCAGAATATCTGGATGCTCCGGTTTCCACAACTCTTCAGGGTCTTAGCGTTTTTCCGGCGAATCATCCTTTGCATACAGGAATGGGATTTGGAGAATATTCCGTTCCTGCTTCAGAAAAAACGTTCAGCAATTGTGATACGTTATTTGCCATTGGAACCCGGTTTTCTGAAATCCCTACCGGTAGTTTCGGAATGAAGGTTCCGGAAAAACTGATTCACTCTGATATCAATCCGGAAGTTTTTGTTAAAAATTATAAATCCACAGTATCAATCGAAGGTGACGCTGAAGCGGTCCTTGAGGCACTGTACGCTGAATTGAAAAAGAATGGTGTTCCCAAAAAAAGTAATCAGGATATCCGTGATATAATCCGGAAAGAAAAAGAAAATTACAATAAAGAATGGGAAGATAGTTCCAATAAAAACATAGTTAACCCCGGATTATTTTTCAAAGAACTCCGGAAGATTCTCTCAGATGATGACATTGTCGTTGTAGATGACGGTAACCACACTTTTTTGACTGCGGAACTCATGCCGATCCATAAATCAAAATGTTTCATAACTCCATCGGATTTTAATTCTATGGGCTATTGCGTTCCAGCTGCAATCGGGGCAAAGCTCGTTAATAAAGATAAGAAGGTCGTTGGCATTGTGGGTGATGGCGCTTTCCTGATGACGGGAACTGAGCTTCTCACCGCATCAACTCTGAATCTTGGTGTAGTGATATTTGTTTTCTACGATGGTGAGCTCTCCCAGATTTCCCAGGGCCAGCAGATCCCATACAACCGGAAAACATGTAGTATACTTGGAAAAATAAAGCTCGAGGGTTTTGCAACCGGAACGGGAGCGGCATATCTTGAAATGAAAAACAATTCCGAAATAGAGAGAATCATGAAAGAAGCCTTTGAAATATCTGAAAAAGGCCAGCCGGTCATAGTGGATGTTAAGATTGATTATTCGAAGAAAACAAGATTCACAAAAGGGGTTGTAAAAGTAAATTTGGGTAGATTTCCTCTCGGCGAAAAATTCCGTTTCATCGGCCGTGCTCTTGTCCGTAAAATTACGGGCTGAAATGAAGACTATTCCGGTAACGAAAAATTAAAGTATGGATTTACAATTTTTATTCCCATTTTAAAATCATCCATTATGCAATTTACTACATTCATCTCCGATTTTATTCTATGTCTTAGTTCACTGTCTATGGCTACCATTCTGAATAGTTCCCGTTCTTTTGCGGGAAGGGCCGGGACATACGGTTTCCTGATTATTGGAACTTCAGCGGGTCTTGGCAGCATTCATTTTCTTGGGATAGGGATGCTCGATCCTGTCTATCATTTCCTCGTCGGGCTTTCGAGTTATGCAGGTGTACCTCTCATTGGGATTGGCTACTACCACCTTGGAATAAAAAGAATCCATGATTCTGCATTGCTTCCGATTTTCGGCGCTTTGCTCGTTGCTTATGTAGTGTTTACATACTTCATACCAATACCCATCCTTGCGACAGTTCTCGGTGGAACGGCAATGGTGATGGTGATTATTGTTTGCTTGCGTAAACTTTCAGGTGGAACAAAAAACTCTGCGCTTTTTGGGATCGCCGGAGCGGTTCTGTTTATCCTTGCAGGTCTGGTGATCGGAACTACC
>JAIOQL010000433.1 GCA_021413405.1 Leptospira sp. | reverse complement strand
GAAATTGCTTTTGGGGATGGCGGATTAATTTCCGGTGAACCTCGCGAGCCAGAGGAATCTGATACAGGTCTTCAAAATGAAATACTAAGAAAGCTCGTTATCATTCAGGAAAATCCGGATGGTTCAAGAGAATTTATTGGGATTTTAAAGCAGGCCGAGTTAGTTGGAAATGAAATCAACGAGATCGCATTATTTAATGAGGATGGAGATTTACTTTTCATACGGACGTTCCCAACGAAGCAGAAAGATAATTTAATCATCTATGATTTTGTAATTAAGGAGGAGTTTCTATGATTCAAATTCTAATTAGACTGACTACAGTTGAAGTCGCCGGAAAAGGAGAATTTCAATTAGAGTATTTACCGATCGCAGCTTTCAGGGATCACGATTCTCTTTTGGCATACTGCGACAAGAAAGGTTTTATAAAATCCGGCGATGGAGTTAATTCTATTTTTCGCAGAGACATTGACTTATCAAAAATCAAAGACCAGGTCAGAAGATTCTTTGATCTCTCACAACCGGTGAAGGTAACAGAGAAGCACGTAATATTTGAGCAGGAACTGAAAGGAGAATAGTATGGCATTCATAGCGACAAAAACAAGGACGTGGAACAAATCAACTCCAGCTGACGGGGATCTTATAGACGATGAAATGGATCGTATCTATGAAAACATGAACACTCTAAAAGATACGTTAGACGCGACTCCGGAAGGCTTCACTGGATTAATTCAGGGCGAACTATTATTCAACTCAACATCTCTTCCACCGAAAGTGAGTGCGGGATCACGAGGCATCAATTTAAAATTGGTTAAAAATGGAAGTGATATCGCACCAGCATTGACGGATGTATTCAATAAATCTAGGCCGATCCTGGATACGTATTGTGCTTTTATCACTGTTGAGGATGAAAACGGGAATGTTAAACACGTTCTAAATGCAGAGGGTCCTGTTTCCGGACACAATGGAAATATCTCCTCTATCTCAGGTTCCGGGACGACCAAAACAATTAATTATTCATCTGGATCAGGAGCCGATGACACTGGAAAAATAATTGCTGTCTGGGATGGATCAATCCTTTTGTTCGTATCAAAAATAACTGGCGGAAACGGTTCATCTACGCACATTTGCGAAACACTGACAGGAAGTATAACTGGTTCCGTTTTGCAATACCAAGTGTATGAGAGAATGAAGTCTTTGCATGGGTCTGGATCAGCGGTTGCAATCACAACAGATTCTGAAATAATAAGATACACTCCATCGTTAGGAGAGAATGGATGGCCGACATCAATATTTGCTTGGGACAACGACAAGCAAGGTTGGTATTGCACGTTGCCTGGATTAGAAGGTTGGAGAGCTATCGGAACGTGGCAGACAGATGGTTCCGGAAATGTGATAAAGAAAAGCCTTCGTAGTTATAAAAGCGGAAGAAATAAAAATGATAATTTTATTGATCTGTATGCTTTTGCAGGTAAAGCTTCGGCTAACGCAATTTGTTACTATTCCAGCATAAATTATTTGCAAGGCTGTGATTTTATTCTGGTTATGGATGCTACTAATGGATTATCGATAACTCCAAAGTGTTATGGACGAATGTCTGGTGCGGCTTCCGGAAACACTTCAGGTTTAGGTTGGTCATTAAACTCTTCGCAGTTATCAACGCAGCTTGATTCGATTACAGCAACAGATATTAAGGCAGTTGCTGCAAATGGATCAGTTCCTGTAAATATTGATACCAAAATCATTCCTGATGACGTTTATCGTTTGCATGGAAACACCGGGAACTCCGCAAGTGTCGGAAGTTGCGTATTGGTTATAGAAAAAGAGAATTGATAAATCTGCCTGGAATGACCTTACCGTATAGGCATTCTGAATCTTCTAACTCCGGTTTATAATTTGGTTAATTAAAACCAATTTAATCCGGAGCTTCTGATGAAGAAATTATTTGCTATTTTAACGATCCTAATTACCTTTTCAATCTTTTGTGAACGGCTACCTAACGAAGTAGAAAGTGAACATAGAAAATCTGAAAATAGAGTAAAAAACAATCTTTTTCTAGCCTTAATTTTGGCTCAAAATATACCTCTGGATTCTGCTGATTGCATGGAGTATTCCAGGCCGCTTAATTCTATTTATGGATCCGGATATTTTCAGAAATTTCGAGATGATTCGAAGCAGTATGAAAACCTTTTCTTGGGGGATTCTACAATTGATCTGGCCTCTCGCTATGAAGGATATTATGATAAAAATAGAACTCAAATTTTAGCCGTTTCAGGAAACACTCTCTGCGATATGAATGCCCAAATGGGAGTCATAAATACTAAAAATCCCAAAACAGTTTTATTCTCAACGTCTGGCGGAAATGATCTTCTCCGTCAGATTCCGAATGATAAAATAACCCAATCAGGCAAAGGGCTTATAGATAAAATCAGAAGCAAATTCCCGGAATCGAAAATAATAGGAATATCGACTAATCCAACAAAGGTAGACTATGCAAACCAAAACAAAAAAGCAGTTAATGATAATCTCAAGAATTATCTTGCTGATAGGGGAAATAGCTGCTTTATCGATGTTCTTGAATTATTCGGAATCCCTGAAGGTCAGGCTGCTAATCAGTCTGACCTGATCGATACGATTCACCCAAACAAAGAAATGA
>JAIOQL010000656.1 GCA_021413405.1 Leptospira sp. | reverse complement strand
GGTAAGTAAGAACATGAGGGCAAGGACGAAGAGTATTTTTTATTTACAAAGTCGGAGACACGTTGAGCCGGAGCTTGTAAACTATTTGTTGCTGCAAAACAATTTTTTTCCACTTTGCTTTGATAAGCTAAGGCCGAAAGTTCTCCTTGATTTGCGAAAGGTTTGAAATCTTTTTCGGAATCACTTCTGGGAAATCATTCTTCAACCGGAGCCCCCTGCCTGAAATGTGATGAATGGTATACCTTCAACGCCTGAGATTTTCGCATTTGTCCAGGCGCGTACCGGTTCGACCCGTCTGCGCGGTAAGATATTTCGGCACATTCCGGAAGGTTCGGACACAACTCTTCTCGATCACATAGCAAAGCGACTTGGCAGAATCCTGCCTGCAGACCGGGTTATCTTTCTGGTCCCCGAAAATGATATCGAAGCGATAGAGTTTTGCAAATCAAGGAAATACAATTGGTTTGAAGGACCGGAAGAGGATGTCCGGGAAAGGTATATTCTTGCGGCAAAGGCGCATAACGCAGAGACAATCATTCGACTGACGGGAGACAATCCGTTCATAGATATTCTTCATGCAGAACTGTTAATCGAATCTTTTTTTAACACTGATGTTGATATCGCTTCTTTTTATGGACTCCCGATAGGAATGGGACTCGAGATATTCAAAAGAAGCAGCCTGCTGACAGAACCTGAAACCGGGCTCGAAGCAAGACACCGGGAGCATGTAAGCCTTCACCTGAAAGAGAATCCGGAAAAATTCCGGTTTTTGAAACTGAAACCAGTTCTAACCGAAACCGAAATCCTTGGATCGGAAAAAATCAGGCTCACAATCGACGAAATTAAGGACTTCTATCTTGCGGAAACTATTTTTCAGGAGTTGGGAACGAAAAACTTTTTTTTTGGGGCAAAAGAAGTTATATCTTTATTAGGGAAGAATTCCGGTATTTTTTCATTGAACGAAGATGTAAAACAAATCGCATATCCTCTAAAAAACAGGGCTTATAGAATCAAAAATAGGATTTTCATCCAATACGCTAATCCGGAGCAATCCGGTACGGGGCATT
>JAIOQL010000655.1 GCA_021413405.1 Leptospira sp. | reverse complement strand
GGCCTGAGATTAATAAGGAGATTCGAATTATGCTCGCCAGATCTGTAGAGGGAAAAGATGCAGCTGGATAGGGAAATACTCGAAGCGTTTTCCGAAGAAGGAACAAAAGCATTTTCCAAGATTCAGAAAAATGATCGGACACTTTACGGGAAAAAAAACGGAGCGAAAGATTTATTGGCCTATGCGAGATACATCGATCCACAATTCGACACACCTAAACATATTAAACTCATCGCTGAGACGCTGACAAAAGTTGAGCAAGGAAAAATAAAACGACTGATTATTAACATGCCTCCACAGCATGGCAAGACTCAGCTGACATCGAAAATATTTCCTACCTGGTGTCTTGGAAGAAATCCTACTCTACGATTTACATTAGCTTCCTATTCCGAAGCTTTGGCAAAAGAAGCAACGCTCTGGCAGAGAAATACTGTGATGACAGCGGAATACAAAAATGTATTCAATCGGGTTCAACTGATGCGTGATTCCTCTGAGGCTGACAACTGGAAGGTTGCGTTAGGCGGTAGCGTTCGAGCAACAGGAGTTGCAGGTCCAGCAGTTGGTATGCCCTCCGATTATTTTATAATAGATGACCCATAACAAAAGAAACAAGAGTCATCGTTATCATGCAACGCTGGGTTACAAATGATCTGGCGGGATATTTGATTGAGACAGGAGGAACAACAGATTCAGGCGGTGAATGGACACTCCTTAGTCTTCCGGCAATAAACTCTACCGGTGATCCACTATGGCCTGAAAAATTTCCCATTGAACTTCTTCTTGAACAGCGCGAAGTGATGGGTGAGCAGTATTTTTCTGCGATGTTTCAACAGATCCCCGTTGATATTCAGGACAGAATTTTTCAGGACCCGAAATATGCCGAGCCCCCGGCTGGAATAAAACTGCATGCTTACTTTGATCCGGCCTTTGGCGGTTCCGATTTTTGCTCTATCGCAATTGGAGGAACCAAACAAGAAAATGATGACACTCTCGCTTACATAGTTCGCGGAGAAATTTGGAAGTCTCATATAGATAAAATGTATGACCGGGTCGAAAAAATTTGCAGAGATATGAACGTTACAACAATCACTATCGAAACGAATCAGGCACAAGTTCTGATCGCCCATGAATTAAGAAAACGAGGACTAACTGTTCGAGAAAAAAACAACACTAGCAACAAGCATATCCGGATTATGAATTTTTTAAAAGTTCCGTGGAGCAAGATTCGTTTTTCAAAGATGGTGCAACAAGAGTTTATCAATCAGATTCTTTCATATAACCCCGTGACTGGACACGATGATGCTCCCGATGCTTCAGCTGGACTGATGCAAGTTCTGGGACTTGGATCTCCGGATCTCAGCAAACGCTTTGATTATCTAAAAGTTTTAACGAGGAGAATTATCTGGTGAATAGAGACAGAAAAATTAGAAGAAGAATTGGAAGCCGGATAGATTCTTTTCTCCATGCTGCTTCCGGAAAGGGAATGCTCAGTCGGGATAAACTCGAAGGAATTGCCCCGAACCCGCTTCGGATTCCTTCATCGGATGCCAGGCAGTGGTATCTTTCAAACGGATTCATCCAGAACATTATCGATATCCCGGCAGAGGATGCGACACGGGAGTGGATTGAACTCAAAACAAATATGGATGATGACAATCCAGACACAGGACAAACCGGTCTGAATATTTCCAGGCTAATCCTTAACCGGATGACTGAATTAAAACTCAGAAGTAAAATCAAAGAATTGATTCGTTACTCCCGATTATATAACGAGGGTGGCTGTCTTTTCTGGGGCGTGAAGTGTGACCTTCCTCAGTTCGATAAAGTTCTTTCTGAGCCGATGGTTGGGATTCGAAAACTAGATTATATAAACCTTCTCACTCCTGAAAATTTTACTATCTATCACAAAACGTTTGATCCGCTCTCAAGAAATTTTAACAGACCGGATTTTTTAGTTCGCGGAAACTCTATTCACCAGTCGCGGGTTTCCTGGCTTTGTCACAGCTACATTCATGAAGAGCGTCGCGGTGTTTCTGTTCTTGAAACTATCCTCGAAGGGATCAAAGCTCAAGACACTGCTCTCTGGAGTATAACGAATATTCTTTTCGAGCTCTCGGCAAAAGTTTTTAAGTCGGAAAAAGTAAACAGTTCCGATCCTGCGATGGTCGCAGGCTTCATGCATGCAATGCGTATGGCGATGAGCACTCAAGGAAGCGTTGCCCTGGACAAAGATGAAGAGCTTACACGGATTGCAAACTCTGGAATCTCCGATGCAAACATAGAGGCGATGGGAAATTATATCTGGGAGACACTCGCTGGTCTCTCACGGATGCCTAAAAGTCGTCTACAAGGACAAAGCCAAGGAGTAATAACTGCAGGTCAGTATGATCTCATCGGTTACTACGATACGATCGCAAAATTTAATGAGATAGAAGTGCGTCCAATCATCGAAAAAGCAATAGAAATTATAGTGAATGAGACGGAGGGAGAAATTTTTCGCTTATTAGGATCAAAAATAAGCTCCCTGGATTGGGAATTTTCCTTCAAATCACTGTGGAAAATTGGACCAAGCGAACAAGCGGCCATAAAACTGCAAAATGCACAGGCAGATCAAATATATATTACAGCTGGAGTAGACTCTCCATCGGACGTTAAGCGACATCGCGACGGTGAGCTGCAAGAATTCTCGGAATGGGAGGGCGAAAAATTTTCGTTTTTGATGCCAGCCATCCCGGATCCGTTAAAAAATCCGGATCCGGAGAAGAAGAACCTAGAACCTTCTAAAATTCAAAACGCAAAATTTGGCACGGGAAGCCCCTCCGGAGCGACAGGTGGCACCTGAGATACCATTTGGCCATGAGACCCCTTAAATTTTTTAATCCGTGCAAAATTTCCGGGTATCCAGATGCAAGTTGACGACATAATATTTGGGTTACACGAAAAATTCTCATTTATTGAGAAAAATTCCAGATTGAGGGATGCGCCATGTATCCGTTAAACCTCGAATCTGACTATGAAAAACTCTGGCAAAAAGAGTTCTCGAAGATTTTTGCAGACATCAATCGTAAAATTTACGCCAGGCTGAAAGATACGTTAGCCGACAATGCTATAACGTTAGGCGACATTGCTATCAAAAATCAACGCTCCGGTGACAGCGATGGTTTTCATCCCGAAAAAGTTGCGAAATTTGACGATTCTGCACTCATAAAATACCTTCAGGATCTCCAGCAACAGTTTGGTCCGACGATTTCGTCCGAAAATTTCCAGAAAAAGATACAAAAAAATCTATTTTTGGTGAACGCCTGGGCGAGAGATAAAACGACAGAGTCAATCAGGGCTCAGTATGTGAAGATGAAGAGTCCTCCAATGGCCGGGCAGCTTCAACCGAACCATCCGATCTATCGAGTTCCTGCAATTCCTCTTCCGGACAATGCTCCGCAGGTTCTTGAGAATATAAATAAGACGATGATGAGGCAAGCTGATCTTTCGAAATCTCTCTTTGCTGAGCACATGAAAAATATTCAGGCTGTAGTGTCTGAATCTCTCCGGAAAGGTGAGAGCACGAAGACCATCGCAGAGAAACTTCAGAGGGCAACCGGAGTCTCGGAATCAAAGGCAAAGTTCTGGGCAAAGGATCAGGTCTCAAAATTTTTTGGAGAGCAGACAAAGATCAACCAGGCCGCAGCCGGAATACCCGGTTACATCTGGCGAACGATGAAAGATGCAAGAGTCCGCGACGCTCACAGAGGAAAAGCATACGGAGGACCAGCTGATCAATATTGGGATTGGAAGAATCCTCCGGCGATCCACCGGAAGGGTCAGGGCATCGCACATTTGCATCCCGGAGATGATTACAATTGTAGATGCTGGGCGGAGCCTGCGTTCGGTCCCGAGCAGGATCTATCACAGAAAAAAAATCCGGCCACTCCGACGTCTGCGTCTGGAACAAAAACATCGGCCAAAGGGATGTCACCAGCAGAAAAAGCGAAGCTCGCTCAGGATCTCTCGAAACTCCATTTGCAATTTCAAAACGTGCCGACTGCGAGCGTCACAGGACAGATCATTTCACCAATCATAAAACCATCCGGGAAGATGAAAACCCTTCTGAAAAATTTACAGGACATGACAAAAACTCAACGCGTCCAAATGGTTCACACTGTCAGCTCTTCTGAATGGGATAAACATAATCTCGAAGCTCATAAAATTCCTGAAAGGGAAAAGCAATTTGAGGAATTGTTTGGAGCTAACATGCAATCGGTTGTGGATTTTATTTTGAAAAATAAAAAGTGGGATAAGATTTATGTGAATGAACGTGGAGGTATCACCGTTACATTTTTTTATTCCGGGAAACGTGTTGTCGTTCCTGTATCAAGGGAAAGTCTAAAGATTAAGTCTGGTTTTATTCTTGACGGCGATGTAACAGAGGAATATTATTTTAGAAATCACATTCAGATAAAATGAACGCTCCAGCATCGACAGGCGAATACCTGATAAAATTTTTAAAATCCGGTGAGGATATTGAACCTGTTGAGTCACAACAGATTTTTTTTGAAGCGTTAAAAAGAAAAGACCCGGAGTTTGATCGGCAGGTGATAGAGGTCGCAAAGTTTCTTGCTCCTGATTTTTCAGTCAAAGATTTTGATTATTCAAACGATGCCTGGCCGTGGCATGTTGATGAAATTTCGAGAGGCGTCTATCCTCTGGAAAAACTTCCAGAACATGTTCGCGATCTTGCAAAAAAATTATATTACTCATAGTTCTCCTAATCCTTTTTAAAAATTATTTTTATAAAAATTTCTGACCATAAACGCTGTATGGTAATTCTGAATAATTCATCTCCGTGATAAATTATAGCTTCTATGCCAGAAGCTATAAGATACGACGGCGGAGAGTTCAAACTTGATGAGGCCAATGGATTCATCTCGGGGTTGGTTACTATGGCCAAACCGGGAGTCTACGAATATGTCCAGGCTGACGGAAAAGTTGTCATGGAAGCAAAACTTCCTGAAGAACTTTTTTCAAAAGATACTCTCGACAGTGCGAAGATGTTACCGAGCTGCAAAGAGCATCCACCGGTTACCGACAATGGCGGTTTGATCGATGGCTCTAACTATTCCAAATACGCTAAAGGATCTCTGGGTGATACGATTGAAGTGAAAGAAAATTTCATGACGGGTCGTGAAAAAGTTTGGGATTCCGAAATGGGCAAGGAGCTCAAAAACGGAAACTTACAAACTGTTTCGATGGGTTTTCAGTGTGATCTCGATTTCACACCTGGTGAGTTCAATGGACAGAAGTATGATGCGGTTCAAAGAAACATCAGATACAACCACATGGCGCATACAGACTCCCCGAGACTCGGAGAAGAAGTCCGCATCCATCTCGATAGCAAGAAAGGCGACAAAATAAATTACGCAATCATGAAACATGACTCAAAGGAGAAGAAAATGCCTGAAATAAAATTAGATGATAAGACAAAGTTGGAAGTGATTTCAAACTTTTTTCAAAACTTGTTTTCTGCAAAAAAGAAGGATGATGATAATCCTGATCCATCTAAAACGCCAGATCCTAACGGAGGTGATCCTTCTAAAAAAACTCCAGATCCAAAATCAACTGATGCTTCCGATATCGAAGCGCTGAAAATGCAAGTTCAAATGTTGCAGCAAATGCTGCAGGAGAAAACTGCTCTACTCGAGCAGGCTAATTCTGCACAGACGCAAGACTCACTTGTCAATAAGCGAATCAAACTTATTGAAATGGTGAAAGCGGTTGATGCGACCAAAAAAACAGACGGACTTTCAGAAAAAGAATTAAAACTCTTTGTGATCGAAAAGAATCTTCCGTTTGCCGATGGAACGAAAATCGACTCATTGAAACAGGATCAGCTCGATGCAAGATTCGATGCTGCTTGTGAATTCCTTCGCGAGAAGGCTGCCCTAAGAGGAGACGGTGAGAATTTGCAACAAACGAAACTCGATGAAGCGGCTGTCCAGAAGAAACGACAAGACCGACTCAATGTTCAAAGTATAAAATAGGAGAAACAGGAACATGAAATTTATTAAATCAAAACTTATTTATCTATTTCTATTGACCGCATTTTTTGCGGAACTATTTGTGTTCGGCACATCGTTTACCGTTTTAGCAATTTCGGTAAGCAGCATGTATGGCGATCCCGGCGTTGGTGCGGGAAGATTTTTCGAAGTTCATCCACTGAATCACGCAGTAACCAAGATCGCAGAAGGAACAATAAAATTCGGATACGCGTTGCAACTTGGAACAACCGGAGATCAGGCGAAAAAATTCACCTCCTCTTCCGGAAAATTTATCGGTGTCGCAGGATATTCCACAGATGCAAGTGATCTCGATAATGAGCAATACTCGGAGAAAGACCCTCTGGGCTGTGTTGAAATCGGAGTTGTAATGGTTTACGTAGAGGAAGCGGTTGCAATTGGAGATCCAGTTCGTGTTCGGCATACCGATCATGCGAGTGATGTAACCAAACTTTGCGGGATGTTTGCAAAGACTGCGGATGAAGATAAGACCGCTCTCCTTGAAGGTGCTTCCTGGAAGACTGCCGCAACTGCTGCAGGACTCGTTCCCATCACATTGAACGGACCGTTTAAGATAACGGCTGATAATTTATCATAAAGGAAAGGAGATTATAAAATGATCACAAGAACAGACGCAT
>JAIOQL010000654.1 GCA_021413405.1 Leptospira sp. | reverse complement strand
TTCACGCACAGAAATAGCAACGGTAACAATAACCAGAAAATACAAAATTCTCCTGATTGCAGTCTTTTCCGGAAATGATGCGATTACCAGAATAAATAGAATCGTCCCTACCGTAAGAATCCCGAACAGATACCTTGGGGCTATGTGATCCCCATCGTTCGGTGACGTCACAAGAATGAGAATCGAGGAAAACAACAGGATCAGATACAGGAACTTAATCCTGTTATCTCTGGATTTAAAAAGCCATGGGAGAAATGCGAACGAAAACAAATAATATGGATTCTGCCGGAAAAGTCCCCTCGTCTCCGAAAAAAGCATTCTATAAATTATGCCCATTCTTTCTTTGAGATCGGGAGATACGTTATCCGTCAATGTGAGATAGTATCTCAGTCCCAGCGGATGACCGTGTATATGCTGGTTCAGCACCAGTAGCGCAATGAAAGGCACCAGGAAGCCGGCAAGTGATAATGCAGGGATCAGAACGAAATTTTTTCGCAAAATAATAAGTGTTGAAATTCCTGCAGGAATGATTACGAAAATCAGTTCGAGCCGGAAGAAAAGTGAAATCCCGGAAAAAAGACCAAACAGGATCAGATATATTTTTTTCTCTTCCGAAAAAACATACTTAGAAAGATAAAACAATGCGCATGTGATCGCAAGTAGTGCAACCGGATATTCATGAAATACGAGACTGTAAAGATTTGGTGTCGATGCGAAAGAATACAGAAAAAGAACAGAGTTGATCTGGAAATGTGAAAAAGAAAACAGTTTTCCAAACCGGATCAGAAGAAACAAGAGTCCGGCGATAGCAAGAAATCCGGGAACATAAAGTCCTCTCATTCCAAACAGTTGGTAAAATGGAGCTCCAAAAAGGGGGTAATAAGGAGGAAAATCTATATAATGCTTTTCACCCACTCCAGCCAGGAAAGGCTTTTTGTAGGGTGCATAACGGTACTGGTCATCCAACGTCTTTCCCTTATAGTCAAAAGCAAATGTTGAATAATGGGAATCTACGATTTGTTTTACCTGGAGATACATAAGACCTGAATCCCCATAGACCGGCCCGACGTTTTTTATTTTAAAGATCAGAATTCCGTAAAAAACGAGAATGATTGCGAAAATTAATTCTGGCCTCGCATTTGCTGCCCTTTTTCTAAAATTCATTTTTTTCTACCGGGAAAAGTTATTTTGTTCCAAAAATTTTTGGAGTCAAGAGCTTTATTCATTGATTGCTTTTTCAAAAAATTCCTGTCTCCTCGCATCTGAATTGTGATTAAAATAGTAAATTTTGAACTTTTCATAATCTGCCCTCAAATCTTCTTTTGTCCTGCGATCCCGGGATTGGATATATTTATCCAGGTAGCTCTCAAAATCAGTGAATTCAAAATCCCCGGTCTTTTTCAAGGATTCCATTACTTTCTTTTCATAAGTTATGATCCTCATTTCCCCCAGATTTCTTACATTGATTACGTTATATGCCATCCGACCGGGAAGATTCCCGGGATTCATGTGAATGTGAACCTTTCTTTTTTCAAGATATTCCAGTGGGGCATTTTTTTCGTGCCCGATCCTCCCTCTCCCATCAATTTCCCTGTGCGCGAGAAATTCGTCAGTCAGCCCGGTTTCCGCTTCAATTGCAAGAGCAGGATCAGAATAATAAACCAGAACCGCCTGGGAACCGCCAAAGGCAAGCCGCACAGAATTTGATCTGAAAGTTTCCCGCCATGATTGCGCGATTTTTCCGGCCTTCTGAATGACAGCCGGTTTATAAATCTCATTTTCATTTGCAATCCCGTTTAATAGTGGAACCGGAAGACCCTTATATTGATCATAATGGCCCAAAGTCAGCAAGGCAATTCCGACAGCAATTACAGAAACGGGATTAATTGATTGGGGCCATAGGCGAAATAATTTCGTATCTCTTCCGGAGATAAGAGAAATTATGGACCATTCAATCAGCAAATACAGAAAGGGAGTGATGGGAATCAGAAACCGGGCAAACATAAAATCTCCACCTACCTTTGCCACGTATATGAGATAAACCGAAACAGAAAATGAAAGAAATGCAATTTTAGCGGAATTTCCTGCTGGAATCATTTTTCTTTTCAGAAAGGCAAAGCACAATAGAAATGGAATTAAATAAAAAAGATAATAAGAATTAAAGTACAGTGCAAGATAACGCAAGCCCTGTCCAAAGAAAAATTTTTCACCCGACTTGGCATAAAAAGTATTTGGAAAAATCCATCCATAGTAGCAATACTTCCAGATGAAGAAAGGGAAAAACAGCAGAATGAATGGAATGTGCAGGAAAAAGAAGGACCGAAAAGAAGAATGGTTCTTCTCCCGCAGAAAAACTGCTCCGGAATACAAAGCACCAAAAAAATAAAACAAAACTCCCTCAGGCCTTGTCATCGCCGAAAGAGTGAGAAGGAAAAAACCGAACGTCGTGCGAAACCTGGTTTTTGATTCGAGAACGAAACATGTACCGGCCGTGATGAAGAAAGTAAATGCTGAAGTTTCAAGACCACTTGTCGCAAAAATCGCAGCATGTTTGTGAAATGCAAATCCTGCGAATGCTACCGGTATAAAAAACTTTGAATCTGGCCGGACTATTTTTCCGGAAAAATAGACCAATATGAGCAGAGTTCCGGCAAAAAAAATGATCCCGAACAACCAAGAGATCATTACAGGATCAAATCCCGCATTCATTGCAAGGGCAATCAGAATCGTCCAGAGGAAATTAGTAAAACCTTCGACTTGCTCTCCCTGGTTAAAAACGAGACCAGCCCCCTGTATCAGGTTTTTTGCATAACGGAAAGAAATGAACGCATCGTCACAAACCCATCTGAATGAAACTGCTTTTGCAAGACCATAGATGAAAATAACCGGGATAATAAAAATTCCCTTTTTCAACTGAACACTGGATCGGACAAAATAATTGATGACACGAATTAAAACTTCCCGGATATTCTTTTTTTAGTAAAGTAGTATTAGGTATGAAAAAATATTTATTCTATGCCATCTTTTTCTTCCTGAATCTTTTTATTTTCGAGATTGTGTTAGGACTGTTTGATCCGGAAGCAATCCTCGTGAAAAGTTTCGATAAAGAAATTCTCTTCCGCATGTATCCGGGCAGAACCGGGAAGGTCGTATCAAGAGAATATTCAGTTACAGTAGAAACAAACGGATCAGGTTTCCGGCAAAAAATCAGCCAGGGTGCAAATTATGACTCCCTCGTTATCGGCGACTCTTTTACAGAAGGCTGGGGTGTCGAAGAAAAGGAAATTTATGTTAACCTGTTAAATCTCTTCGGAACGAATAATTTTCGCTTCGGGAATCTTGGATTGCACGGTTCATCCCCTGCCCTGTTTGCATTGCAAATTCCATTCTACATTAAACAATTTAAGCCAAAAAAAATCATAGTTCAGTTATTCGACAATGACCTCGATGACAACGATAAGATAGAAAGATTTCTGACTCTTTCTTCGGGCGGGAAAGTGATAAAACCCGGATCCAGATTATTTGCGTCGTTATTCGGAGAACAGTTGTATAATTTTTTCAAAGAGCTGACTCTCTACCGCCTCGCAATCAAAACATATAAATTCGCAAAAAAAGAACCATCTCCCATTTTATACTATAAGCCGGGGCGAGAACCGGGCGGGCAAATTCTCACCCATGAAGAATCGATTTCAGAGTTTGGAAAACTTTCTCCGCTTTCCTCGAAGATAAATGAGAAGTATGGAAATCAGTTCGGATTCTATAAGGATGCAGGAGAGGTTCTCTGGAAAGAAAGATTCAGGAAAAATGAAATCTATCTGAAGCAGGTCATAGAAATCTGTAAGGCGAACAACATAGCCCTTTCTTTTCTGTATATCCCGGCAAAAGAATTCTTCGCGAAGGGTGGAATTACAGGTGACATAAAAAATAATTCTCTCGCCGATTTTAATTTCCGAAATCCTCATTATATGCAAATTAAAAGAATTTGTGATATGGAGAAACTTCGCTGCTATTTTGCGAATGAAATGTTCTGGGGAAAAAATCCGGAATCGCTTTACTTTCCGTATGATGCCCATTTGAATCCGAATGGGCATAAGGTTCTGGCGGAAGAGCTTGCAAGGAAACTCCCGAAATTGTAATTGTTCCGACAAATTTCCCTTAATCCCGGGTTCAAATCGTCATTAAACTGTGAACAGATAAGCCGGTTTGCGTTTACCCCGAAACAGTCGTTGTTCCGACAACCCATTACAGATGCCATCCGGCGACTATTCCGGGTTATATAATACTTGTTTAAAATTGGCTTTTCTTAAAAATAAAATCTATGGATAAAAACAAAGCAATCCTTGCTATTTCTCTCATTCTCACCATAATCTCAACAATACTCGGTATAGTAAATATCAGGATCCGTGTGGAAGGTGAAATTCATTCCGGCCGGTCAACCTACCAGTCAACCGGGGCCGACACCGTCCTCGCGAAGTTACGCGACATTGGAGATAAGCCGGAAATAAAAGGTATTCTACTCGAAATCAATTCTCCTGGGGGAACTGTCGCAGCTTCACAGGAAATTTATCAGGAACTGATGCATCTGCGCAAAACAAAGAAAATTGTAGTCACAATGAAAGATGTTGCTGCCTCGGGGGGATATTACATTGCATCGGCTGCCGACTATATTTTTGCAGAACACGGAACACTAACCGGTTCAATCGGTGTAATTGCAATCAGCCCCAACATCAAGGGACTCCTCGAAAAATATGGAGTGAAAGTCAGAACATACAAAGAGGGAAAATACAAAGATATACTCTCCATGTTCCGTGATTCCTCGGCAGAAGAAGATGCACTCATTCAGAAGACGTTAGGCGACACCTATAGACGATTCATTGAAGACATAGCGAAAGGAAGAAACAAAACTGTTGCCTCCATCGAAGAGCTCGCACAGGGAAAAATTTATTCCGGGGAAGATGCATTCCGGAACAAACTCGTAGATGATCTTGGAGGAAGACGCGAATCAGTAAAAAAACTTTCAGAGCTCTGTCAGTATGAAGGTGAAATTCCTATCTTTGAAGAAGAAGAATCACC
>JAIOQL010000019.1 GCA_021413405.1 Leptospira sp. | reverse complement strand
AAAGGATCAAAGATCTGAAATAGTTTTATTTTTCTTTTATTTTTTTTGCCATTTCAATCTGTGTGAGGATAGATTTATCATCTGCCCCGGCTGATTCGGCAAGTTCAAATTCTTTGTCAGCTTGCTCTGTCATCCTGGCTCTTTTATAAATCATGCCCAGTCTCAGGTGAACCTGGGCAACTTTTTTGCTCTCCTGAATTGCAAGGCGGTAGGATCTAATCGCCTCAGGGATTATTTTCATTTCTTCAAGTATCACTCCTCTAAAATACCAGCCCTCAATATTTGAACTGTCATGTTCAATTAACACATTTATGTTCTTTAGAGCTTCATCGAGATGATCTTTTTTCAGAGTTTGAATTTTAACAAGCCATAGCAGTGCATTTAGATTTGCAGGTTCTTTATTGTATGCCTTTTTGAAATTTTCTTCAGCCTGATCGAATTTCCGGTTATAATAATTGATCTTTCCAATCATTGTTTCGGCGTTTGAGCCAACACCATCTGAATCCACGAGCTCCTCAAATTTTTTCTTTGAATTTTCGAGGTCTTTTTGTTCAAAGAGCTTCAAAGCTTCGGTATATTTTTCCTGAATTTCCTTGGTATTAGAGCCGCAATAGATGAAAAAAAACAAACAAGGGAGAAGAATAGACAATGCCTGAAATCGCAATAATTTTGGAATTGTAACTACGTGAATATTTTTGGATTTTATCTGTTCTTTTTTAATTTCATGTTTTTGCATTTCGTAGCGTCTTTTCTTTTGCCGGAATCCGTCCTATCAGGCGGGGTTTAATTCTCCGGCCCTATTTTCTTCTGCAACAATTTCCAGTTCCTGATTTTCGTCTTCAAATATTGTAACTGCCGGTTCTTCGACTGGAGTTTCATTTTTCATCTCAATGGGCTGGATTTTTCGTATTCTTTTTTTTCTCACCAGACTTTTTTCGGATTTTTCTTTATCCTTTATTTTTTTATAATACGAATTTATTTTCTCTAATTCTTCCGTGAGAGTTTTGATTTTCAGTTGATTTTCGATTTCCCTCGTAGCAACTTCTTCCAGTGAAATCAATTCCTTCCCGGATTGAATTCTTCTTTCATTGGATATTTCAGTCATCTTCCGGAAATAGTAGGTCAATATTCGTCTTTTCAGAAAAGGATATATAAACACCCAGGAAGCGGCAAGTAAAGGAGGCAACAGCAAACGTTCAATACCGAAGTCTGAATTCAGATCGAATACTTTGAAAAACGAACCGATTCTTGTTCCCCAATCATTCCCTTTCCGGAATAATTCAAGGAATGCATCTGCATTCCGTAAAATAAAAAAGAAAAGAAAAAATTTTAGTAACGGGCTCTTCCGTTTTTGAATTGGATAAAAAGTAGAATTTAATAGCTGAAATTCTTTCATTGCTATTCCTTTGTTCTCAGATCATAATATCTGTTTGGTATAATTTGCTGCGCCGGATGAAAAATTAACAAAAACATTTGTATAAATTAATGATCGGCTTCGCCGGGAGTGAAAATTATTATTTTGGAGGAAAAAGAAGGCGTTCAGATAATTCACAACAGAAATAATGCAAATGCCATTCTTGTCAATGGCCAGGATCCAATGAACGGGTGAGCCAAAAATTCGGGAAAATAATTGTGACATAAATCGGGGACCGTCGGTTTAATGCCAGATTTTTATTTGAGTAATTTTGAAAACGGTTTCGGATTTGGGTATTGTAGGAATTTAACCTTAGCTTTGAAAATTCGATATTTTTTGATCATCTTAATGCTCTTAACCCGGAATGAATTAGCCCAATTTGTGTAAGAAAATTATTGTTTGCGGTGATAAAAAGTACTTGTTAAGTCTTTAACCAGAGATGATTTTTTACAGAAGTACGGGGCGTATGCTGTAAGCAGTCATTTATTATATATATTATTACCCTCCTGGAGAAAAAGCGGATGGATGCGAAAAGAAATGAAGTGAAAATAAGAAGAATGAAGCGGCTGCAAAAGGCACGATTCGGAATAATTTACCGGGTCATCAGTTTTGCGCAACTGACAACATTTTTATTCATGATTCTGGCAGGATCATTTGTCCCGCTTTTCTCTCAACCGGTTCCGGTTCCAAATCTGGTCACACCAAATTATCAGCACCAGAATATGAGTCCCTTTTTTCAGAATGCAAACATAAGCTCCGATGCTGCCGGTTGGGACAGCATTACAGGTGGAGGCTTTGCAACATTAAGGGCACAATGGGAAGCCCAGGCTGATCTTCAGATCAACAATTATGTAGCCAGTATAAACACACAGGATGTTTTTAATTCGGTTCAGGAATACCAGGACTATGTATTCAAGGCAATGACTTCCGAAAAGCAGGAAGCGGAACTGAACTGGACTTCAACAGCAGAAGCGGACATTATCGCGCAGAGAAATGCATTCATTGTCCAGGTAGCAAACAATGTGAAACAGGATGTACAAACCGGGACACCGGTTGCGATCAACCAGTCATCCGGAACAGTAAACAACATAATCAATTCAACTAGTGGAACACCGGATACAAATCTTGCGACTGCACAAAATCAACTTACCAACGATCAGCTTGCCTGGCTTAGAGACTATAAAGACGCTCTCAGAACCGGTAATCAGCAGTTTTCAGATGCCTTGAATCAGAATGAAGCTTCGTATGATACATTCATGAATTCTTTGAATCAGACAGATGCGGATTATCAGAGCAATCTCGCGCAGATTCAAAGTTATGAAGACACAGTTCGCAACGGGATCGGAAATACAATTGGTGGCCTACAGAATTATTTGAACACGAGTGGATTGTTTTATAACGAATCCTGTTCCGGGACATCATGTTCAACAGACATGACTACTTTGAATGCTGCTGGTCAGAGTTTGCTTGCATTAATAAATACAATTAACGCTGACTTGCAAAACAATACACCCCTTGCAACAATCACCCAGCAATTGACAACATATATGGCTACACGGTTGGCATCTTCACAATCAACTGTAAGCAGCTGGAGCAGCCAATCCTATGGCAGTAACAATGCGCATTCAACGGGACTATCCTATGATTCGTTTGGGGATCCGAGAGGTCAAAGTGAAGGAAACAGTATCGGATATGAAATTGGATCAGGATCCAATATCGGTGCCAAGAAAAACTCAACTGCGGGAATGTCAGATATTATCCGGTACATTGATACTGGAAATGTAAGTTACATTGCTAGCCTCATGGGTGAGACTAGAACTATAACTGCAGTGACAACAGCGGATGTATGTGGTGTCACTACGAATGGCCGCAGTCACGGGCATGATTGCTATAGTAGTGCACGCGATAATGCTTTTACTTACACCAGGGTTGAATGTGGGGGTTTTTGCGGAGATTCGTTTTGGTATGAGTCGCGGATGCTCGGAACGGTTGGCTACAACTGGCGGGATGACAATGCGGTGCACAATACACAAATCTGGCAGGGATATACTAATGATCTGACACCAGTTCTCGCTAATTGGCAGAACAATCTGTTACCCGCGATCCAGAACTGGGAAGCACAGGCAAATCAATACAAAGCACAATATGCAACCTGGCAGGCACAGGCACAGGTTGAAGCGGCATCGGCCCAGGCTTCCTACATGGCTAATCTCACCCAGATCAGCCAGGAAAAAAGTGCATGGCTGACCCAGATGGCAGCAGAAAAAGCAACTGGTGATGCAAAATGGAGCACACTTCAGCAATCTCTTGATAACGTAAAAACAAATTCCGGTTCAGGACAGGAACCAAAAATAAATCTTTCTGCAATGTTGTCCGCAGCTCCTTCCGGATTCAATGCTCCGGCAGGTCTGACAACTCCATTGTCCATTCTTCCGCAACTGAGTGATGATTTTTTAAACCAGAGTCAGACAACCCTTACCGACAGCACAACGATGCAGAATTTCCTTGGTCAGTTCCAGAACACAATGAAAGGACTCAAGAACCTGGCCTATGCGGAAACCATGAATGCGGATGCCGTGAAAACCCGTCAGGATGGAATCAAGGAAATGGTAGCAAACATCCGTGGGATGAAAACCCCTGATCCACCAAAAGCTAATGAATCACCAAAACAAAATGGATCCCAGGGCGAAACAACAACTGCTAAGAATATGGGCGATACCGTCCAAACTTCTGTAAAAAACGGATCTGACGCATCTTCCACACCAACCGGTCCATCCCATGATACTTATCAAAATGTGGGAATTGATTCAGACGGCAATATTTCCATGTCAATGGAGACAGTGACAAGTGAGGCAACTCTGCGGGATGGGGGAGACTCGGCAAATTCCAATGACTATAAACAGGGAAAATCTTCTCAAAAGATTACTATAGCCCCACCAAAAGCGATCGCACTCGCAGATACCGGCTCCCTGTTCAATGATTGGGACATGGAATCGATTTCCAATCAGTTCAATAATAACAAGAATGCATTTCAAAAAGAAATAGAACAAAAATACAAAACATTGTCTGATCAGACAGAAGCAATACAGAAAAACAACGAGGAAAGAACAAAAGAATTTAATAAGAACGTAGAGGATAAAGTTGCAGAAGCCCAGATGATAAACAGTCTGATCCAGACTCTTGCGACAGGCGGGACCATCAACAGTTTTGTTCAAAGCCAGGTCCAGGGAAAAATTTCCGAAGCACTTGAAAAAACATTCGGACTCCCCGGAGGATTCCTGACATCTCTCATGGGTGGAATGAAACCACATCTTGCAGCCAAGCAATATTTTGAAGGTCAGATGTGGGCGAAGCTGGATGAGGTTTCCGGGATTCCGGGACTGACCCAGGTTTTCCAGGCAGGTGAAGCCAAAAAGGCGAAGAAAGCCGCGGCAAAAAAACAGCAGATGGAAACTGTAGTGACGGTTGCTGCTGTTGGGGCATCATTCTTTACCGGGGGAGCATCTCTGGTGGCTCTCTCCGCAATGAAAGCAGCACAGGGTTATGCAGCAGGCGGATTAAAAGGGGCTGCGCTAGGTGCGGCCAGCGGAGCTATTAAGGGCTTCACCGGTAGTCTGGTAACAGTAGACCTGAGTTATTCGTATGCGGATGGGTATGGTGCTAGTGTTGGAGTTGGCGTAGAGGGTGTCGGAAGTGTAGGGGTAGGCTATACCCAAAATGGAGGAGCATCGGTAAACGCAACTTTAAAAGCAGGACCAGTCAAGGCAGGAGTATCTTACAGCCAGAAAGATGGTTTTGGAGCAAATGTCGGGTTCACTTCTTCAAGCTCTGGGACTGGTGTTGCCGCAGGACTCAATTATAGTAAGAAAGGCGGTGTCAGTGCCTATGCTGGAGTCTCGAATACTTCAGATACCGGAAAAACAAATACTGCTGGCATCGGGTATAGTAAAGACAAAGGTGTCGAGGCATACGTATCGCAGGGAGCCGTGAAGCTAACATATGGTCAAAACGAAGGCTTCGGGGTAAAAACCAAACTCGGAAATGATTACGGAGGAATCGAAGCAGGATACACACAGAAAGGCGGATTCACTGCCAGCGTGAAAATGGATCTCGGGAAACTTTCCGGAGATCCATCGCTAAATGGAGTTGATGCTGGAGTGAGCTACAATTCTAAGGAAGGATTTTCCGCAGTCGTCAGCGGCTCTATAGGTGGAAGCAGTTTCAATGCAGGTTATAGCGCCAAAAACGGATTCACCGCATCATCTTCACGAATTCCAGCCAATTCTGGATTCATTACAAGTATCTCCGATCTGGAAGGCGCCACCGACTCGATGGCGGCGGAACAACAGAAAGAGCTCATGGATAAGAAGAAATTAGCAAGTCTGCAGAATAAAGGAATGAATATTTCTGAAGATGACTGGAATAGCATGGATGCTAAACAGAAATCGGATTTACTGCACAATACGGAAGAGGCGTTGCCGAGCGATGACTTTACTGATGCACATGGCACTTCTCGTGATGAAAATAGTTTTTCAGATAATTTTTTTGGAGGCATTCAAGATAGTTTAGGTAGCATTGTTGGAACTTCGTCCGATGCGGATGGATTTATTGACGCTCAAGGAAATTATAATCAGAGAACTTGTTTTGTGGCCGGAACTCTAATCACAGTTGAGCCCAAAACTCCAGGTGCCTTCGAAAAAGGAGGTAACTGGTTCAAGAAGATTGAAGATATAAAGGCCGGGGATCGTGTTCTTAGTTGGAATGAAAAGAGTGGTGTTAAAAGCTTTAATCGTGTCAATCAGACATTTGTGAGAACAGCCAATCAGATATATCGAATAACGTATCAAGATGGAAATAAAGTTGAAACCACGTGGAACCATCCATTCTATATTGAAGGAAAGGGTTGGGTTCAAGGAAAAGATCTCGTTGTAGGAGATCACTCAACTACTGCAAATGGAGCGTTAGTTGGTATTGTTTCGATCGCAATAGATAACCGAAACGAAACGGTTTATAATTTTGAAGTGGAAGGGAATCATACATATTTTGTGACAGAGACTCTGGTATTGGTTCACAATGATTGCCAAAATAATTTAGATCATTCCATTTTTGTCGCTACAGAAAATGCTGGGGATTTTACGAAAGAGAATAGGGGTGACAAAATTATAGAAGTGCCAGGAAAAAATAGCGGTAAAAATAATATCTATCGGGGGAAAATTGATGGAATTATGGATCCAACAACAGGAAAGGTATTCAAAGTAACGGATGGGATGTCCGCAATCGTTGATAAGGGGAAAATAACAACTTTTCCAGATAGTCCTTATTCGGGTGAAATTGTTGGAACAATATTAGGCACAGTGCAATCGAGGAGAGGCTCGAATTCTAATTGGCAAAAGCCGAATGAATTACAGCATATCCCTAGCCAAAAATATATGAAAGAAAATCTTGAAATAGCTCAAGAGAAGAGTAAGACGAATCAACCACCTAAAGGGAAAAAATAGGATTTAACGATCAGGAAAAAAACTTATATAATTATTGTTTCAATTGCATTAATATCACTTCTTTCTTTGCAATTCGGAATTCGATGTAAACTAGGAATTTCTTGTTTAAATTGGGGAAATGACAGTATTGTTTTGCAAAAATCTGAAACGGAATTTAGAAGCTTAAAAGCTGGGGATTCTGTTGAAAAGGTTTTGCGGAATCTCGGAAAACCAATATTTATTTATTACCACTACAAGGAAGGGGCAAAGCATATTCTGCTTAGCTTTTCAGGGGATACTAAAAAGGCCATAGGGGCTGATAGGATTCAACATAAGGAAAAAGGTATCTTAGTTTATTTTCCAACTGATGATTTGAAAAAGGAATTTCAATCACAATCAATAGAACAAATTCGCCAAAATCTGGGTAATCCGGTATATGAAATTTGGGCATATAGTGATGAAGGAATTCATTGGAATTCCCCAATTAGAGATCTAGAAATTCGAGAGAAGAAAGTTTTTCGAAAGTATGATAATTTATTATCTGTTCACTGTAACTTGAGATTTGATGACTGGAAGGTCGATGAAGAGAGAAATGGATTAATGTGTATGATTGGGAAATTAATAACAAAAGAGTAAGGTTTTTTCAAATCGGATTAGGAACTTCTTATCCTTAATTGTTAATTCTTCCTACGTTCTTAGAAAAGGAAAAACCTTTTATGGTTTGACACATGAATGAAAACCGAGAATAGAGCGAAATAAGGAAAGCGTCAAAACTCTCCACCTTTTCTGATTTAAAGAAATGTGCTATTCTATTAGGCAAGAACGAAAATCAAAAATTGGAACGAGATAATTAAAGAGTGGAACAGTTGCGGGAAAAGCCAGGCAAAGTTTTGTCAGGAAAAATCAATCAGTATTACAACATTAGGGTATCATTTTACAAAGAAATCTAAACCGGAACCTAAGAAAGAATTCAATAACCAATGACAATGAATTTTCACAATGGATTGTTACTTATCATCAAAACAAAAAGACTTCAAGCATTCCTGAAGCTCTGAAATTTATAGAAAAAG
>JAIOQL010000653.1 GCA_021413405.1 Leptospira sp. | reverse complement strand
TAAATGTAATATATTCCAAAGCTGTTGAAAAGAACAGGCTCTATAAATCTTTCAAAGATAAATTTACTGAAGATTACAAAAGACTTTCTCTGACAATGATCAAAAATTATGATAAGAAGTATCTCACGATCATCGAATTTGCCGACTTTTTTGAAACATACCGGACGAGCATTCTGCAAATGATTAAATTACAGACGGATCGTGTCGAAGCGATTGAGGGACTGAATTATTCAGTCGGGAAAAATATTTTGAACATTCAAAGTACTACGGAGTAAGCATTTATGAAATTCCTGATTTCAATCCCCGTCTTTCTTTTTCTCTCTTCGAATGTGTTATTCGCACAGTATACCGATGGGAAACAGGATGAAAACACCAAAGAATACCTCGAAGAAAACAGGAAACAGGTAGAACAACTCCGCAAAGAAAAAAACGGGAATGCTGACATAGACATTAACTCAAAAGAAAGTGTGAAAAAAACCGTGGATGACAGCGTTAAACCGCCCGAAGAAAAAGCCGATAATTTTTTCTTCCTCGGTGGAAGTATCGGGAGTCCTGCAAGTATTAATTTTAATACCGGATTTATTTACAGAAGACTTGTTGCACGTGCTTCGGGAAACTATTTCGATTCCCGGTGGAATGGATACCAGGGCGACCTCGGTTTTATTTTTCATAAAACTTCAACTGTCATCCAGAGCTTTTCACTGGTTGGGGGAGAATTCAATGTGGATCCGGTGAACCCGCAGGCAGGTCGTGGCGGGCAGAAGCAATACAATTTGCACAACGATATCCCCGGATATGGTCACAATCCCCCTACGGTTCCGGATCTTGTCATCCGGGACTACATTTTGAATACTGACCCGGTTGTCTCTGCCTATCTTGAATACCAGTATGCGCATGGGAAGAAAACCCCGCTTCATCAGAGTTATGTTGGGTTGACCTATGACATCAGGCTTGGGGGATTCTTTTTTCAGTTAGGTCTCGGTAGTGGAAGAGGGGACTACAAAAATCCTCAATTACTTTTTCAATTTGGATATATGTTTGATTTTGGACGGAATAAGTAATGATCTCCTCAAAATCTGTTTTCATTCGTATATATTTTTTTACCGCAAGGAGTGTTCATTTGTTCCAGAATAAAATTTTAACTGTGCTGATCCTTTGCCTGATACCTTTTTTTGGTTCCTGCCGATGCTCTAAAGAAAAAACACCACCGAAAAATTTTCGCCCGACTGTTTCAGCAGACGGGGTAAAACTTTCCTTCCACCCTGAAAGTCCCGGTCTCAAACAGATTGGTACAGTTGAATTCGGGTCGAAATCCGAATTTGTAAGTGTTCTCGCCCCGGCACGGATCATTGCAACAATTTCAACTTCTGTGAGCGGAGGAAAAATTGTATTATTTGAAACACCTGAAATAAACGCACAATATGCGAGTTACATAGCGAGTAAAAACACAAGAATCCGTGCATCCAAAAATCTGGCGCGGATCCGGGACATGTATAAAAACCAGGTGGCTACCGAGAAAGACATCATTGAAGCCGAAGCGGATGCAAACAATGCGCAAGCCCAGTTTGCAGAGTTCGAAGGAAAGCTCCGGGCTCTCGGGTTCAATACCTGACCGGCACCGTCGGCGGTCTGATGGCGCCTCTCATGGCGAACATCAAGGACGATCAGGGCAAGGATCGCTATGCCAAATAAGGGAAGCCAGTTTCGTCCGGGGATGTATGCAAAAGTGGAATTCACAGATAAATCAAGCGCGGCCGGCGCTGGAGTTCTGCCTTATATGTCACTTGTCACTGTAGAAAGTAAAAATTATGTCTTTGTGGAAAAATCTCCCGGTGAATTTGAAAGACGGGAGGTCACTATCGGAAGCTCCGGACTCGACAAAATAAGCATAGTGGAAGGAATCGGGAAGGGTGAAACCGTTGTCACCACAGGCGCAATGCTTCTGAAGGGATTGAGTTTTGGTTACTGAAAACATCGGAATTCAAATGCCTGGTCTGAAGAAGATGGGGAAGGTTAAATGATAATCCGGCTGATCGGGGCGGCAATCAAATACAGGATCGTCACTCTTGTATTTTCTGTTTCCATTCTTGTTCTGGGTATTTGGGCATGGATTGATATCCGAAAAGAAGCATATTCGGACATTGCAGACACACAAGTCCGGCTTGTCGCAAAATTTCCGGGAAGAGCTGCAACAGAAGTTGAGGAAAGAGTAACTCTACCTATAGAAAGGGTGCTCAATGCAGTTCCCAAAGTAATCATAAGAAGATCGAGAACTATCAACGGGCTCGTGGTTTTCCAATTTGTATTTGGATATTCCGGATGATGTAGTCCCTCAACTGGCACCAATGAGTTCACCGGTCGGGGAAATCTACAGGTATGTTGTAGAGACAACAGAGAATCATACACCTATGGAGATCCGTACGATCCAGGATTGGATTATTATGCCAAAGCTCCTGCAGATTCCGGGGATCGCAGATGTTGTTACCTTTGGCGGTTTGCCAAAACAGTTTCACATAGTCACTACTCCTGAAAAGCTCAGCCGTTATAAACTGGAATATTCTGATATTGTAGATGCAGTTCAGAAAAATAATCTAAATACCGGGGGAAATGTTCTCTGGCAGGGTGAACAGGGATTTCCAATCCGTTCACTTGGTGCGATAAGGGAATTAAAGGACATAGAGCAGATCGTCGTCAAAGAAGAAAACGGGGTGCCTGTTTTTATCCGCGACGTAGGGTCGGTAGAAATTTCGCACCCGATCCCAAGCGGGGTATTAGGATATACCATTCAGAATGAGGAGGAAGGAAAATTTGACGTAGATTCAAGCGTCCAGGGACTCATAGCTATGAGGCGATGGGGTGATTCTAATGAAATGGGAGAAAGAATCCGCGAAAAAATAAAAGAAATAAACGAAAATTATCTCCCAAAGGGTGTGAAGATCCGGAATACATATGACCGGAGTGACCTTGTAAATTACACAATCCGGACAATCGGGGTGACTCTCTTTGAAGGAGTCTCGATTGTAACTCTCGTACTCATGTTTTTCCTTGGAAGCGCACGGGCAACTCTCGTTGTCGTAACAACGATTCCGATTTCCATGTTGTTTGCATTTCTTATGATGCAACTCACAGGTATTCCTGCAAGTCTGCTTTCGCTTGGAGCGATTGATTTCGGGATAATCGTAGATGGAGCAGTCATCATGGTAGAAAATATCATGAGACGGTACAAAGAAGCATCGCAGAATGATAAAACGATCGGGATCAATTCGTTTACAACAACTGCGGCAGGCGAAGTCGGGCAGGAAATATTTTTCTCGATCATGATTATCGTTCTCGCGTATCTTCCAATTTTCAGTTTTGAGAGAATCGAAGGAAGACTTTTTAAACCCATGGCCTTCACGATTTCCTATGCAATCCTTGGGGCGATGATCTTTTCCCTCACTGCAATCCCTGTTTTTATGACGATGCTTTATAAGAAATATTTTGAATCTTCAAATCCCGGTCCGATTGAATGGCACAATCATATCTATGACTGGGTCGAAAAAAAATATGCAATACTCATTGCCGTCCTCATTAAGAAATCCAAAAAAACTGTAGCAGCTGCATTTGCCCTGGTATTAATTGTGGTAACCATTGGAGCGTTCAAAATAGGATCAGAGTATCTTCCGGAACTGGATGAAGGTGGATTCAATCTCCGGGTTTTTTTCCCGGCAGGTGTTTCGCTTGGGGGGATGAAAAAATTTGTTCCGAAAATGCGCGAAATTATTTCGAAAAATGAACAGGTAGCCGTCGTGCTCTCACAACTTGGGAGAAATGACGATGGAACGGATCCACTTCCTGCAAATCGACTTGAGATCCTCGTTGGCCTAAAGGATTACAGTCAATGGAAAGAAAAGATCACCAAAACCGAATTGTTAATCCGGTTGCGGAATGATCTGGAAATCAATTTTCCAGGTGTCCGGTTCAGTTTTTCCCAACCGATTATGGATAACCTTTCGGAGGCAATCATGGGGACTATCGCAGATCTGGGTGTCTTTGTTGTTGGAAATGATCTGAAGGTAATGCGGAAAATTGGTGAAGAGATCCTCGACATTGTAAAAGATATGCATGGAGCCAGTGAATATGGAATTGAACAGGAAGGGGAGACTCCACAACTCACTGTGAAAATTGACAGGGAGCAGGCTGCGAGGTATGGAATTAGTGTCAGTAAAATTCAACAGGTGATTGAATCAGGTGTGGGAATGCAAAAGGTAAGCACTTTGTTTGAAGGTCCATACCGTTTTGGAATCGTAGTTCGTTATTCCAATGATTATCGCGCAACTATCAAATCGTTTCAAAATCTTCCGATTATTTCTCCAAGCGGGGAGAGAGTTCCCATGTCCCAGCTGGCAGATATCCAGCTCATCGATGGACCTACTATGATCTTCCGGCAGCAGGGCAGAAGAACACTCACAGTCAGGACAAACATCCGTGGACGGGATCAGGGAGGATTCGTTTCTGAACTCCAGAAGAAAGTAACAGAAAAAATGAAACTACCGGAGGGATACAGAATTGAGTATGGAGGACAGTACGAAAATCTTGCCCGTGTCGGGAAGAGGCTGGCGATTGTTCTTCCAATCACTATCCTGATAATTTTTAGCCTTTTGTTTGGACTCTACAGAAATCTGAAATATGTTTATGTTGCTCTTGCCTGTATTCCCTTGTCACTAATCGGGGGAATGGTTGCTATGATGATGCGCGGATACTATTTCAACGTTTCATCCGGAGTTGGTTTTATTTCCCTTTTCGGAATTGCAACCATGGCTGGAGTACTATTTGTTTCCCGAACAAATCATCTGTTACGCGACAATAAAAATATGACTGTGCTTGATGCTGTGGAAAAAGCAGCCATTATCCAATTGCGCCCTATGCTTATGACAATGTTGCTGGCACTGCTTGGACTCATCCCGGCAACCTTGGCATCGGGAGTTGGATCTGACGTGCAGAGACCTTTGGCTACTGTAATCGTAGGAGGGCTTGCATCTGCACTTTTACTTGTACTGACAGTTCTTCCTTCCCTTTATCTGCTCATTGTGAAAGAAAGAGATACTTCCTTTTCACTGGATACTATTTCGTATCTCGCGACTATCAGGAACAAAAGCTGAGTATGGCCGTTTTCCGTGTAAACTTATTCAGCAACTTTGAAAACTCCATGAGGAGGAAAGCCTTTTCAGCTCCCAGCAAATCAAACTCTGTGTATCTGGATTTCCATGATATTTCGCATTGGTCAGAGATTGAAAAAATTAAAAAGGGGAACCTCCTTCTTTTGTGCAGGAACATTAATAATATCTGGGCAATTGGTTTCGCAAAATGCGATTGCCGGATAACGGACGTGGATGCTTTCCGGGAAGATATGACATATGAAAAGAAAGGAAACAGGTATGTGAACTTTGAAGTTTACCGGGAACTGAACACTCCAATAGACGGCAGACTTTTTTTTGAGGGGCTTCTGGGATAGAAGTAACAGGACAGTTCTAAAAAATCAGATCTGGTGTAAATTTAAAATGAAAAGGAGATGTCAGACCGGCATCTCCTTTTTTATGTCCGCGGGATTTGGGTCTGTTTCTAACTCATAGCCAGGAGATAATTGATAGCACCGACAAATTCATCTTTCAATTTTTTTTCCGGGATTAGCTCTACACAAAATTTATCATCCTCAAACGGGTTTTTTTCCTTTAGAAGACCTTCAAAGAAAGTTTTTCCATCTATCGGGGATTTGAATTCGCGGTACAATTCGAGTGTTACATAGCGGAATCCGTTTTCTTTATATTTCATCACATCTTTAAATGAATCTACATCGGTGATCCTGCAATCATCTTCTGCGATAGCGACTGCCCAGATATTCCTGATCCCCCGGCAAAGTAAAATAACATTCCCTTTATTTATTTTCTCTACCGTGTCCCAGCCGGAATGATCTTCGAGTCCCTTCGAAATCGAATTTTTCCTGTTTGGTACAGAAAAAGCCTTTCTCCAGATTACATTTTCAAATGAATTGAAGACATTTATCCGGTAGACACTCACGCAATCGACTCCAGGAGAAAATTGATTGATTCCTCAAATTCATGTGCCAATTTCTTTTCCGGCTCAAGTTTTATACAGAGATAATAATCATCGAACGGACGGTTGCCCAGAAGCCCCTCAAAAAAAAGTCTGCCGTCTATTGGAGTGTTCAGTTCCCGGTAAACTTCAAAGTTCACATACCTGTTTCCTTTCTTTTC
>JAIOQL010000652.1 GCA_021413405.1 Leptospira sp. | reverse complement strand
TCAGATAGTAACCAAAAACCGGAGATGACAGTTGACTCGGCTGAGTTCACTACATCACTCAGTTCAAAATATCTCTCCATTCAGAGCAAGCTTGGAACTTTGCAAAGTGATCTTTCCAAAGAACAGGCGAAAGTCGGGATTCTCAGCGAAGAGAATCTGACCCAGGATGGACTAATCAACGTACTCTTTGGGAAGACCCCGCTTTTTGCTAACATCCTGAATGAAAAAAGTTTCGATAAAGATAAACTATTACAGGAAAGCAAATCATCAAGGGATAAAATTCTGGAAAGCATCAAATCCCTGGAAGTGGAATCTGAAAATATTTTATCTGTTGGATTGCTGCAAAATCCTGATTCATTTTCCAAATTAACAAATCAGCTTTCTCTCGAATCAGAAGCGTTGCGACCAATTTCAGGAAAAACTGTCGAGCGTCTGATCCAGGATTAAAATTTCGTCCCTGCGAAAACAGGTTCTTTTTTAAATTCGCATTTTTTTAAGACAAAGTTATTTTTAAAAATCATATTTTCAAAGCATTCTTTAAAGCAGGAATGTATTTTTTGCTTACTGGCACCACAAAATCATCACCTTTCAAATAAGCCATGTAGTCGCCTGATTTATGATGCTGGATTGCAGCAACATGTTTCAGATTCAGGCAATACTTCCTGTGAACCCGAAGGAATAGATCCGCCGGAAGTTTTGAAAGTAATTCTTCTACAGGCTCGCTCGTCTCATAATCCCGCTTGCCGGCATGAACAACGCTATGCTTTCCTTTGGCAGTCACAAAGTCTATGTCGTTGTATTCTATGAGATGAATTTCGTTGCTCCCGGTTTTCGCGCTGAGAGTATTTATTTTTTTACTCCTATTACTGTTTAATTCCGGATTAATAAATCGAAAATGCCGGATCAATAAAGCAGGTAGAGCTATCGCAGTAGCAATCATTACAATCGTAATGGACGAAAAAAGCAATTCAGTATCGATCGATGCAATTCTTCTTAGTAAAAACAAATGCAGAATAATACTGACTATCCGTCCAATCATTCCGCCTGTAATGCTGAAAAGAAAACTTGTAACAATTCTCCTTCTGAGCCCGGACATTTTTTCAATATGAAAACCTATGAATCCGGCAAAAAGAGTGGAGAATCCGATAGAAAAGCCGGTAAGATTATTTTCGAAGAAAAAATTCAGAGCACCCTGTCTTGGTCCCGGAGAAGTGGAAAGTGCGGAAGCAGAACCAGCAAAAAAACAGAGGGCGATACAGACACATAGAAATCCTTTCGTAAAGGTTTTGAAAAATAATTCCTTTAGAACGGGAAAACTGTTGAGCTGAAATTCAGGAAGCCACATCTATCTTGGAAATTTAATGTATATTATTGCAGATCATATATGGCACAGACACAACAAAAAGCAATTAAATAAAAAAGGTGCTTTAATCGGGATTTCGGATATCCGTCCGGAAAAGAGAAGGCCCGGCGAAATTCCGGGCCTTATACGAAATTAATTCGTTTTTACTTCAATTTTCTTTGTTACTGGTTTTGTGCGGGGGAGCACAACACGAAGAGCTCCATTTTTTAGAGTCGCTTCGATTTTGTCAGCATCCACATTTTCGTTCAGTGTGAATACTCTGCGAAAATCTCCTACCCGGTATTCTGAATACTTTAGTTCAGTTTCATTCAGTGCATACGGGCTGACCTTCCCCTCGATTGTAAGTGTGTCTTTTTCCAAAGATACCTCTAATGCATTTTCCAGGACTCCCGGAAAATCTCCGAGGAGGTAGATATTCGCATCGTCGGAGTAAATATCTATCTTTGGTACGAATAAGGGTTTTTTAATTTCTTTTTCTGTATTTTCATGAACAGTTGTATTTTTTTCCATAATTATCTCCTTTTAATTAGCCGACTTTGATTTTGATTTGCCGGGGCTTTTCACTTTCTTTGATTGGCAATTCGATTGTCAAAATTCCGTTTACAAGATTTGCTCCGACTTTTGAAGAATCGACCTCAAACGGAAGCTCAAGTGTGCGTGAAAATTTTCCATAAGATCTTTCGGTTCTATGCGAAGAAACTTCCTGGTCTTTGAAAACCTCCCTGCTCTCCCCTTCAATTTTCAAAGAATTTCCAACCACTGTAATATCCAGATCCTCACCATTAACACCCGGTAATTCTGCTGTAATCGTTACTTTTTCTTCATTAGAATATACGTTTACTGCCGGAAAGGAACTGGCTTTTACGGAATTCCCTTCAAATATATTATGAAAATCCTCTCGACTCAAGACCAGTGATTGAACTCGCAGAACTTTGGGCTTCTATGGGAAAAAAAGAACAAGCCCTGAAAATTCTGCGTGATTATCACAAAAACAATCCTTCAAACGAAGAAGTCGGTCTGAAAATCGACCACACTACAAACTTGGCTCTCTGAGGAACTTTGGATCTCTTCAGTTTTTCGAGTTGATTCTTCCGACTATGAGCTATATAGATTCGCCACCGGTTACCGTTCTCTATGCTATTTTTGAAAATTTAAAATATCATCCTGACTGTAATAAATACTGTGTCTATAAATTGCTCTTGTTGCGCCTGCAAGATATTTATGCCAGCACAAAAGAATGCATTTGTATCCAAGGATCTAATGACTAAAAACTATTGTTTTTTCCGTTAAGAGATCTGGAGACGAAGAAATGCGTAGAAATTACAGCAGCACTCCAGAAAAAAAGTTGAAGAAATAGGTAAAGGGGAGTTAAATAAAGCCAATCCGTTTCGATTGATTTTTTGTTAACGAGAAAGTTCAAGTCACAAGGAAAGAAAACACAATTCACATTGTCGTAAATCGGAGTAATTAGATAAATTAGAATGAGCAGAGCGTTTCCCCAAAAAAGCGCAAAGTATAGCGATATGTTTTCATATCCCAACCTCACTGTCCCATAGAATGATGCTGGAATTATAAGAATATGCAGGAAGACCGAGTTTAATAAAGGAAATATTGAATCGGAATTCCAAAGCCAGGCGGTTCGTCCAGACTTTTCACCAAATAGTCCCGAAATGAAATTGTAAAACCATGGTATTTGTGGTAAAATGGAATTGATCAGTACAGAATTGAGGATTATTTTGTTTTGGAAAATTAGGCCGACGATACATAAACAGGATGAAAAATTGCAATACCAGAGCAGATTCCAAATCCGCTTTGAAACAAAGTGTGGGTATATATTAATTAATAAAGATGCAGTGAGGAATGCAGCAAAAATATAAAACAATATCGAATTGCCCTCATCACGGGAAATATTCATATAATTCATCCTATAATGGAAAATTCAATGCCAACCGACTACCTGTTTATTGAGTATTCATTTCAGTATTAACCAATATTCCTCGGCGAAGAAAGTAAATAGGATTGTATAGTTCAAACTCTAATACGATAATCAAAAAATAGTAAATTTACGAAGGATGTTATTGGATTAGTCTAATGAAAAATTGAACTATTTTCTTTCCCGCCAGTAATCTTAAGCAAATCATGGAAATTACTTTTCCATGCACACATTGACTCGAAATTAAAATGTCACTCAAAATTACACCTGAGGAGTTGCAACCCCTCAGGCTTTCTTTCTTTATCCGTCATAACTCTGAAATAAACATTCAACTCCAAGAAATTATTTTATCATTCAAAACAAACACATCTGTATTCTGAACCGGGGATATAACAATTCACGGGAATTTGAAAATATTTTTTCCATTCACCTGGAGATATCCAGCCACAAGTTGCCGGGTCAACATCATGCCAGCTAGCTTGATAAGATAGTTCGATTGTCGGAGTACATTTATCATACTTTTTTGCTCCATTACAATCTTTAAACACCTCGCAGTATTTGCAATCTTTCGATCCATCAGGCCTCGGATGACAAGTAGATCCATCAACTTCTCCATATCCTTGAGACGTTAATGGGCAACTATTTGCGGCAGGTTTGCCGCAAGCATGCGTTATCGCACACCAACAAGCAACGTCACATTGAATATCGACATGCGAAGCTGCCTGATAAAGTGCTCTTGATAACCAGCTTTCCATACGAATTTCCTGTGAAACAACTTTCCCCTGTAGTCCCGCCGATCCTTTTTGAATCTTTGAAACGGCAGCACTTTCATCGTATTTGATTTTAAAATTCAGGCTAATTTTTTTGACATTAGCAGAATCTGTTCCATCCAAACGCAAAAAATTACAATTATCCAAGCTTATAGATAACACGCTTTTTTCATCGTCAAACGATAAATTACCTGAACATGGATCAGTGTTTTTATAACTAATATCATCCTCTACATAGATTATAGAATTTGCACTTTTGTATTCCGGTGTACTATTGATAATGTCGGCCAACGGGAATACTTTATTTGTAAATGTAATGATTCCGTTAAAATCTAACGTTCGGAGCTTCACATCAATTCTTTTGGATTCAGAAATTTTAATAGTTGAATAAACACCGTCATAGTTTGTATCCGAGACTGAAGCTGGTGTTATAGAAAGACTTTCGTTTGTGATCTTAGCCTCCTCCCCATTTACCGAAACAGTTAAAGAATCCGATGTAGCTGTTTGCACGTTTGGATTCGCTCCACCATTGTCAGTTGTAGCACCTGAATCGGATGATGTCCCGGGTTTTGATAGTAACCCCGCAATCACTAATCCCGCAACACCTTTTCCTTCGCCCGGATTTGAAGATCCTATGCAATTAGCAGTGATCTGAATCATCATTATTAGAACTGCAAACTGAATTTCACATTTTATTTTCATTTAATTCTCCTTTAATTTGTCAATTTATTTTGCTATTAGTAATCTCATAGTTTTGAACAAAAAAATTAATTTTATCTCTAAATTCTCCCGTTATGTTCCGAAATGCCATTCCGACTCCGTTTTTATCTATTCGCACGACTCCCACCTTCATTTTCAATTTTTCCTTATCTATTTCCAACTGAATGTCGACTTCCTGCTTAGGATCAAACGGGCAATCAGTCCAAAAAATAAAAAATCCAGACTCACTCAAATCCTTCGTCCGAAAAGTTTGATCGGAAATTATTATTTCGGCTTCTATCGGATTCCTGACCTGTCCTCTCCAACCCCTTGGGTACATCTTGAAATAAGGTGCAGAAATATCTTTTCGAATAAAATATAATAGAGCGCCAATTCCAAAAAGCGTTCCAGCCAGAGCTGAAATATTAACGAATACAGGTTTAAAAATTATCGTTTGCACATTATAAATGATAAGAAAGACCGAATATATCAGAAATAGCCACCAGCCCCATTTTTTAACCAAAAGTATTCCAAGCCCAATAATAAATGGAATAAATAGGAATAGGATTTCAATGTAGCTCATTCTTTGGAATAGTGATAAGGGCTGGAGAAAGGAAAGATTAAAGATTAATATTTGATTTACATAGTTAAAAAGCGGGAAACAAACTAGAAAAGAACCAAATGCAATTAATGTGAGCGGCCTTGCGACTCTCTTTCTTTTGACCAAATCTCGCATAAATAGCTATAAACTTTAGAGCTGTCAAAAAATCAATGTGCAATCGGAAAAAAGATATTTTTTCAACAGATCATTTCGGGCCAAATTTATCCCGATTTGGGCTGAAAAGGAAACTTTGGATATTGATATACTTATCAAAATTCAAGGTATGCCTAGCGTTTACTTCAGCGTTGCTGAAATGAACGAAACATCATCCGAAATTTCGTGATCCTTCCTGAAATCAATCAGGCTCTTTCTGATAATTTGTGGCAGCTCCGACGCAGTAGTCTTATGGTTATTTTTCAAAAGTTGTAAAAATCTTTCGTCTCCATATACTTCATCCTTTGGCCCGAATGTTTCGGTTACTCCGTCGGAATAGATGATCAATTTGTCCTTAGGATTTAATGCGACAGAATTCAGCCTGTAGGCTGTCGGAACAATTCCAAGCACACGCTGGCTCCCTGAAATGCTTTCGATTTCTCCGTTTTTTCTCTGGATAATTGCCGGCAAATGACCTGCATTTATAAAATTAAAAACCCGGTTTTTCGAATCGAGAATTCCTCCGAGGAGGGTCATGAATTCGTTCCCCGCATACCGTTCGATGAGAAAGTTATTGATATTTTTGAAAACCTCAACAATGTCCTGCCCATAATGCAAGCTCTGTCTTGAAATTGCCTTGATCGCACTTACAAGGTATCCGCTCCCAAGTCCATGACCGGCAACATCACCCAGCATGATAAGAATCTGGTTCGGTCCAAGCTTTATGAAGTCCAGGTAATCACCGGAAACCCCGACTGCGGGGATAGAGAGATAGCCCACTTCAGCGTCTTCGAGCGAATTTGGATTCAGCGGGTTTATCACATGATCGAGTATTGCCGCAATTTTCAGATCGCGAACGAGTCTTTTCTTCTCAATATCCTCTGAAAGCAAAAAATAATTTTGAAGAAGCAGGTTTGAAATACGGGTACATTCTTTGATATATCTCAGTTCACCGAGGGAGAAGTTTTTGTGAT
This sequence comes from Leptospira sp., assembly GCA_021413405.1. Taxonomy (GTDB): domain Bacteria; phylum Spirochaetota; class Leptospiria; order Leptospirales; family Leptospiraceae; genus JAIOQL01. The sequence continues at coordinate 1,400 of JAIOQL010000652.1, read as the reverse complement.
TATTTTTCTCACCAACGAGAAAAATCGCATCGACCGGTCCGCTCCGGCCTGAGCCTGTCATCGGGTATGCCAACTGAATTTCCAGCCCGCGCAAAAAATTAAAAACAGACTCACGTATCCCTGCCCCATAAAGCAGAGGGGATGTCACTGTGATGCTCTTGTGCGAAGAGAAGAATTCCCAGATCTCCGAATTGGAGGGCATCTTCATCAGGTTTATCTTCTTCAGGTCCGTGTTTGGGAATCTATCCCCCGGAATGAGTATCACTATTTTTTTAACATCAAGAGTCTCCGTAACATGACGCAGTAAGGCGTTAACCGTGGCCTTCATCGAAATCGGAGATGCGATAAGCGATACTGCCCTATCGAGAGAATCGTTGAGCTTTGTATTCCGGCGAAAAGTCCAATAATCAATCGCATCATTCACCAGCTTCTTTATGTTGCTTAATGTTGACATGGAAATGATGAGAAACACGAGATTGAGTGCAATTTTACTTTGTTCATTCAACCCGGGCACAAAATATTTCTGGGATCCGATCAGAAGAAAGTAAAATGAGAGATATATTCCAACGAGGTAAATCACTGTGATTGACCTGTTGAAGAGAAGCTGAACCGGAATCAGTGTGTAGCGATATGTTCCATAAATAAAGAACACCGGAAACGAGAGAAAGGATATAAACATAAAGGACTTCAGGTTTCCGGATAGAATATTATAATTATGATGAATCAGGAATGGAACAAAAGTAATTAACGATATGGAAAATGCCAGGCTGACTTTCTTGGAATTAACGCTCAAGTTTGCCTTATACTTCAGTATGTCGTAGAGAATAATACTGATTGAAAGAAAAGAAACTCCAAGAATACACTTCACGGCAAAACTGCTGATTTCTGTGAATACCTGCAAATCGGAACTTTCCGAAACTCCAATGAATCCGCCCATGATTGCAAAGGAGAACTCGGGGATAAGCCACTTGGGAGAAATTTCGTTCCCTCTCAGTCTGAAAATAAAATTAACCAGGAAAAAACTGATTAGAAAAAGAGTAACGAAGAAAACAAACAGCAATTCTCCAAAGGCCAGTAGAAAAAAATTGCTGACAATAAAAACTGATAAACCGAGAAATAGAAGGAATATGTAGATGTCCCTGTATTGCAAAAAATACCAGGTGGCGATCAGGATGAATGCAAGAGAAATAAAAATGTAAGGAAGAAAATCAGTCAGGATATCAAATTTATCCCGGGATACAAATGTAAATTTTGTTGTGTTTATTTTCCTGGTCCCGTCCATCACATCGAGTTTATAAGAAAGATTTCCCGTGAGGCTGATGCTTCTCCGGGCAGATTCCACCTGGCTCATGTTCAGGTATTTTCCATTTATGTTTGCATAGTTTGCACCGGCGTTTGCA